>NZ_JAAGPM010000109.1:0-26747 GCF_017104865.1 Burkholderia sp. Ac-20349 | reverse complement strand
GGCCTTCTTCGGGCGGGCCGGCTTGTCCCCTGCGGGCGGCGCAGCGGGACGCACCGCCTTGCGGGCGACGAGGCTGCCGGAGCGGCACGCGTGCCCCTTATCGCGACAACGCGGCCGGTGAAGGCGCGAAGCGCAGCTTCGGCGACCGCCGCACGTCGTCGGATCGTCCGCCGCGCCGCGATGACGACTCACGTCCGCGTCGCGCGGGTGGCGAAGGCGGCGCACGCGCGCCGTATCGCGACAACGCATCCGGCGAAGGTGCGAAGCGCAGCTTCGGCGACCGTCGCCCGTCGTCGGATCGTCCGCCGCGCCGCGATGATGACTCACGTCCGCGTCGCACGGGTGGCGAAGGCGGCGCACGCGCACCGTATCGCGACAACGCGTCCGGTGAAGGCGCGAAGCGCAGCTTCGGCGACCGTCGCACATCGTCCGATCGCCCGCCGCGTCGCGATGACGACTCACGTCCGCGTCGCACGGGTGGCGAAGGCGGCGCACGCGCGCCGTATCGCGACAACGCATCCGGCGAAGGCGCGAAGCGCAGCTTCGGCGACCGCCGCACGTCGTCGGATCGTCCGCCGCGCCGCGATGACGACTCACGTCCGCGTCGCACGGGTGGCGAAGGCGGCGCACGCGCGCCGTATCGCGACAACGCATCCGGTGAAGGTGCAAAGCGCAGCTTCGGCGACCGTCGCACGTCGTCGGATCGCCCGCCGCGTCGCGATGATGACTCACGCCCGCGTCGCGCGGGTGGCGAAGGCGGCGCACGCGCGCCGTATCGCGACAACGCATCCGGTGAAGGCGCGAAGCGCAGCTTCGGCGACCGTCGCACGTCGTCGGATCGTCCGCCGCGCCGCAACGACGATGACCGCCCGCGCCGCGCAGGCGCCGACGACGGCAAGCGCCCGTCGTATCGCGACAAGCCCGCCGGTGAAGGTGCGAAGCGCAGCTTCGGCGACCGCCCGGCCCGCCCCGCACGCGACGGCGAGCGCCGCTCGTTCGGCGCGGTCAAGACCGCGCAACCGGTCAAGCGCGCCGCAGCCGACGTCGACTACGGCGACGAATCGGGCCTGATGCGCCTGTCGAAACGGATGTCCGAGCTCGGCATGTGCTCGCGCCGCGAAGCCGACGAATGGATCGAAAAGGGCTGGGTACTCGTCGACGGCGAACGCATCGACACGCTCGGCACCAAGGTACGCGCCGACCAGAAGATCGAGATCGACGAACGGGCGAGCGCCGCGCAGGCCGCGCAAGTGACGATCCTGCTGCACAAGCCGGTCGGCTATGTGTCGGGCCAGGCGGAAGACGGCTACGAGCCGGCTGCCGTGCTGATCACGCGCGCGAACCGCTGGAGCGGCGACCATTCGCCGGTGCGCTTCTCGCCGCAGCACCTGCACGCACTCGCACCGGCCGGCCGCCTGGACATCGATTCGACCGGCCTGCTCGTGCTGACGCAGAACGGCGTGATCGCGAAGCAGCTGATCGGCGAGCAGTCGGATATCGACAAGGAGTACCTGGTGCGCGTGCGCTTCGGCGAACGGCTCATCGACATCGACCAGCACTTCCCCGCGGAATCGCTCGCGAAGCTGCGCCACGGCCTCGAGCTCGACGGCGTCGCGCTGAAGCCCGCGATGGTCAGCTGGCAGAACGGCGAGCAGTTGCGCTTCGTGCTGCGCGAAGGCAAGAAGCGCCAGATCCGTCGCATGTGCGAACTGGTGGGCCTCGACGTGATCGGCCTGAAGCGCGTGAGGATGGGCCGCGTGATGCTCGGCGCCCTGCCGCAGGGTCAATGGCGCTATCTGTCGGCCGACGAGACGTTCTGACCGCCGGCGCGCCACACGCGTGCCACGCAATGAAAAAGCCCGCGCAAGCGGGCTTTTTTCTTGTCGGCGAGAAACCGGGCGCGCCGGGCAATCAGTCGTCGGAAGCCGGATCGAGCCCCGGGAACAGCACTTCCGTGAAGCCGAAGCGCGTGAAGTCGGTGATCCGCATCGGATACAGCTTGCCGATCAGGTGATCGTATTCGTGCTGAACGACGCGTGCATGAAAACCGTCGGCAACGCGATCGATCTTCTCGCCGTACTGGTCGAAGCCGCTGTAGCGCACCTTCGCGTAGCGGCTGACGACGCCCCGCATGCCCGGCACCGACAGGCAGCCTTCCCAGCCCTCTTCCATGTCCGGCGGCATGTACTCGACCTTCGGGTTGATCAGCACGGTCTCGGGCACCGGCGGCGCATCCGGGTAGCGGTTGTTGTTGCCGAAGCCGAAGATGATGAGCTGCAGCCCGATGCCGATCTGCGGTGCGGCCAGTCCGGCGCCATTCGCATGGTGCATCGTCTCGAACATGTCCGCGACGATCTCGTGCAGTTCGGGTGTATCGAACCGCTCGACCGGCTTGGCGACTTCGAGCAGGCGCGGATCGCCCATCTTCAGGATCTCGCGAATCATGGCGTATTGCCCTCCAGGAGTTGGTGCAGGCCGTCTTCGTCCAGCACGGGGATGCCGAGTTCCTCGGCCTTCGCGAGCTTGCTGCCGGCTTCGGCGCCCGCGACCACGTAATCCGTCTTCTTCGATACCGAACCGGCCACTTTCGCGCCCGCCGCTTCGAGCATTTCCTTCGCGGCATCGCGCGTGAGCGTCGGCAGCGTGCCCGTCAGCACGACCGTCTTGCCGGCCAGCACGCCCTGCGGCGCCTTCGGCGCGGGCGGCCCTTCCGGCCACGTCACCTTGCCCGGCGCACGCAACTGCTCGATCACGGTCCGGTTGTGCTCTTCCGCGAAGAACTGGTGGAGCGACTCGGCGACGATCGGCCCGACGTCGTTGACTTCGAGCAGTTCTTCGATCGATGCGTCCATGATCGGCGTCAGCGAGCCGAAATGCTTCGCGAGATCCTTCGCAGTCGATTCGCCCACGTGACGGATGCCGAGCCCGTAGATGAAGCGCGCGAGCGTCGTGTGCTTCGCCTTCTCGAGCGAATCGAGCAGATTCTGTGCGGACTTCTCGGCGAACCGGTCGAGCTCGGCGAGCGTCGCAAAACCGAGATTGAACAGGTCGGCCGGCGTGCGCACGAGATTCAGCTCGACGAGCTGGTCGATGATCTTCTCGCCGAGCCCGTCGATGTCGAGCGCACGGCGCTGCGCGAAGTGCCACAGCGCCTGCTTGCGCTGCGCCGGGCAGAACAGGCCGCCCGTGCAGCGCGCGATCGCCTCGTCCGGCAGGCGCTCGATCTTCGAGCCGCACACCGGGCATTCGGTCGGCATCACGAATTCGGCCGCGTCGGACGGACGCCGGTCGAGCAATGCACCGACCACCTCGGGAATCACGTCGCCCGCGCGGCGCACGATCACGGTATCGCCGATCCGGATGTCCTTGCGCCGTACCTCGTCCTCGTTGTGCAGCGTCGCGTTGGTCACGGTCGCGCCGCCGACGAACACGGGCTCGAGGCGCGCGACCGGCGTGATCGCACCCGTGCGGCCGACCTGCACGTCGATCGCGACGAGTTTGGTCAGCGCTTCCTGCGCAGGGAACTTGTGCGCGAGCGCGAAGCGCGGCGCGCGCGACACGAAGCCGAGGCGCTCCTGTTCGTCGCGCCGGTTGACCTTGTAGACGACGCCGTCGATGTCGTACGGCAGCGACTCGCGCTTCTCGCCGATCCTGCGGAAGAACCCGAGCAAGCCTTCGGCGCCCTGCACGACCGCGCGCTCGCGGTTCACGGGCAGGCCGAGCGACTCGTACCAGTCGAGCAGCGCGCTGTGCGTATCGGGCATCGGCATCCCGTCGAGCACGCCGATCCCGTACGCGAAGAACGACAGCGGACGCTGCGCGGTGATCTTCGAGTCGAGCTGGCGCAGGCTGCCGGCCGCCGCGTTGCGCGGATTCGCGAATTCGCGCTGCTCGGCCGCACGCTGGCGTTCGTTCAGGCGTGCGAAATCGCGCTTGAACATCAGCACCTCGCCGCGCACGTCGAGCACGGCCGGCACGTGATCGCCCTTCAGCTTCAGCGGAATCGAGCGGATCGTGCGCACGTTCTCGGTCACGTCCTCGCCCGTCGTCCCGTCGCCGCGCGTCGACGCCTGCACGAATACACCCTGCTCGTAGCGCAGCGAGATCGCGAGGCCGTCGAACTTCAGTTCGCACGCGTACTCGACGGGCTCCGTCACCGAACCGGCGAGATCGGTCGTCTTGTCGAGCGCGTCGGCGACACGCTTGTCGAATGCGGCGATGTCCTCGTCGGCGAAGCCGTTGTTCAGCGACAGCATCGGCGCGTCATGGACGACCGGCGTGAAGCCGCCGGCCGCCTCGCCGCCGACGCGCTGCGTCGGCGAATCGGGCGTCACGAGTTCGGGATGATCGGTTTCGAGCTGCTGCAGTTCGCGGAACAGCCGGTCGTATTCCGCGTCGGGCAGATCCGGCTGGTCGAGCACGTAATAGGCGTAGTTCGCCCGCTCGAGTTGGTCGCGCAGCCACGCGGCGCGCGCGTCGGGCTGGCTGGCTGGCGGTTCGGCTTGGGTTCGGGCCATGCTGGCGGCAGAGTCGTTCTGAAAAATCGGAATTCCGATTATCTCAGTTTGACGCCGCAGCGGGGGCACGCGATGCGTGCCGCGCGGGCCCGCTGCAGTGCACACAAGCACGGTGCATTGCAGCGACGGGCGACGGCGCCGAAAGCCGCCGCCCGCCGGGCGCGCGTTACTGGCTGAAGAGGCGGCGCGTGACCGGCGAACCGGCCGGGATGCCGGCTTCCTCGAGCTTCGCGTACAGCTTCATCAGTTGCTGATCGATCGCGACCAGCGTCGACTCCGGCAGCGGCCGGCGCGAATCGTCGACCACGCGTGCACCGATCCGTTCGGACAGCGATTTCGCGTAGTCGCACATCAGCCGGAACGGCAGGATGTCCTCTTCGGCCACCGGCACGTCGAGCACCAGCGTGATCATGTTGCCGCCCTTGTACGTGAGGTCGTCACGCAGGAAGTTCGTGTCGCCGAACTGCAGCATGAACACGGGGTTCTGCTTCGCGTCGAGCTTCACGAAACGCGTGCCGTCGCGCGACAGCAGCAGCCCGTCCTGCGACGCCACGGCCTGCACGTAGTTCGCCGACCACGGCGCGCCGTCCGACATCACGTTGACCGACAGCTGCGCGTCGCACTGCGCGGCAAAGGCGTCGAGCTCGCGCGCCATCGCGACCGTTTCCATCATGTCCGGGAATTCGGGCGCGCCGTCGATCGCGTCGGCGAACTGCTGGACGCCCGTCACGAATTCGGAGAACTCGAGCTCGTTCAGCGCGCCGCTGCGGTTCGCGAGCTGTGCGGCCGCGCGCAGTTCCTCGTAGCGCACGCCGTTCTGCAGCAGCTCCCACTGGCCGCCTTCCGGCTTGCCTTCGATATGCACGGGCTTGCTGCCCGCGCGGCGCAGCCGCTGCGCGGCCGGCAGGATCTTGTCGCCCGGCAACGGCCCGCCCAGGCGGATCGGCACGATGCAGTCGATCCGGCGGTCGACGATCGCCGGCGGTGCCGACGAGATCGTCGTTGCAGCCGGCAGCACGGGTTCGGCCAGCTCAGCCGGTTCAGCGCGCACTTCATGCGCGGCGGCGGGCACGGCTTCGTCGCCGGCCACCGGCTCGACCGACTCGGCCGGCATGTCGACGCCGGTCGCCTCGGCCTGCAGATCGGCCGGCATGTCGGCAGGCGCTGCGCCACCGAACGTCGGCTCGACGCGCGCGACTTCGGCCGGCGTGCCGGCCGTGGCGGCCGCCGCGACCGGGGCCGCGGGTTCACGCCGCACCGGCTGACGCACCGGCTCGATGAACGGCAGTTCTTCTTCGCGTTCGGGGCGGTTCATCGCCTCGGCCGCTTCCTCCGGCATCGGGCGCGGCATCTTGCGCCGCACCTTCGCGCCCTGCCATGCGTTGTAGACCACGACGCCGCCCACCACGACGGCGCCCGCGCCGATCAAACCGAGTGTCAACTCGTCCATGCACGCTCCATCAGCAATTCTTGTTCGTCGGAACCGCGAACGGGCGCCCATGCGCCGCGCGAACGCGGTCCGGTTTCGTCAAACGTCAATTCTGGGCAAAACCCGCGGCGGTTTCCATGTCCACCGCGACGATCCGCGACACGCCCTGCTCCTGCATCGTCACGCCGATCAGCTGCTGCGCCATTTCCATCGCGATCTTGTTGTGCGAGATGAACAGGAACTGCGTCTTGTCGGACATCGCGCGCACGAGATTCGCGAAACGCTCGGTGTTCGCATCGTCGAGCGGTGCGTCGACCTCGTCCAGCAGACAGAACGGTGCCGGGTTCAGCTGGAACATCGCGAACACCAGTGCGGTCGCGGTCAGCGCTTTCTCGCCGCCCGACAGCAGGTGAATCGTCGCGTTCTTCTTGCCCGGCGGCTGCGCCATCACCTGCACGCCGGCATCGAGGATTTCGTCGCCCGTCATGATCAGCTTCGCCTGGCCGCCGCCGAACAGGCGCGGGAACAGGTCGCTGAAGTGACGGTTGACTTCGTCGAAGGTGCCCTGCAGCAGCGTGCGGGTTTCCTGGTCGATCTTGTGGATCGCGTCCTCGAGCGTCGTGATCGCGTCGATCAGGTCGGCCGACTGCGCGTCGAGGAACACCTTGCGCTCGCTCGCGGCCTTCAGCTCGTCGAGCGCGGCCATGTTCACCGGGCCGAGCGAGTTGATCGCGTTGTTCAGGCGCGTGACCTCGCCCTGCAGGTACGACGGCTTCAGATCCGGCGTGAGCTTCGCGGACAGCGCCACCTCGTCGACCTCGGCCGTCACGAGCTGCTCGGCGAACTGCTCGACCGACAGGCGCGCGGCCTGCTCCTTCAACTGCAATTCGGTGATGCGGTCGCGCAGCGGCTGCAGCGAGCGCTCGGCGACGAGCCGCTGCTCGTCCGACGCGCGCAGCTTCGCGGTCAGGTCGTCGAGTTCGATCCGCGCGGCCTGCAGCGCCTCTTCCTTCACCGCACGAATCTCGAGCGCGTCCTGCAGGCCCGTGTGCGCGGTCTGCTCGTTGATCGTCTCGAGCTCGGCGCGCGCGTCTTCCAGCGACGCAGCAACACGCTCGCTCTGTTCGTGCGCGACCTGAATGCTGCGCTTGAGCTCGTCGATCCGCGTCACTGCATTGCGTGCGGCGAAGCGCGCGTCGTTCGCACCGCGCTCCAGGTCGCGTGCTTCCTGGCGCGCCTGCGTCAGCGACTCGTCGAGCGCTTCGAACGCGAGCTGGTTGTCCTCGAAGCGCGCCTGCAGTTCCGCGAGTTCGCCGTCGAAACGCTCGAAATTCGCTTCCGACTCCGCGCGCATCGCGCGCTGCTCTTCGATCTGCGCGCCGATTTCCTCGAGTTCCTCGCGGATCTGCGTGCTGCGCTGCGTGTAACGTTCGTGCGCCTGTGCAAGCTTCAGCACGTCCATCTGCAGCGCGTGCACGCGCTGCGTCGCACGCTCGGCCTGTGCGCGCACGTCGCCGAGCGCCTGGGTGGCCTGCGTGTGCGCGGCTTCCGCGCGCACGGCGGCGGTGCGCGCCTCGTCGGCGAGCAGCGCCTGCGCACGCACCTGGCGCGTCAGGTTTTCGATTTCCTGCTGGCGGGCCAGCATCCCGGCCTGCTCCGAATCGGCGGCATAAAGCTGCACGCCGACACGCGTGACGATATGGCCGGCCTTGACGACGAACGCGCCGCCTGCCGGCAGCTGCGTGCGTGTCGCGAGCGCCTGCGCGACGTCGTCGGCGACATACACGTTGCCGAGCCAGTCGTTCAGCACCGCGCGGATGCCTGCATCGTCGATGCGCACGAGCGACAGCACCGGACGCAGCCCGGCCACGGCCGCGGGCGGTTCGCCGGCCGCGGGCGGCGCGTAGAACGCGAGCTTCGCGGGCGGTGCATCGGTGGCGAACGCCTTCACCCAGTCGAGGTTCGACACTTCGAGCGCAGCGAGCCGCTCGCGCAGCACGGCCTCGAGCGCCGCTTCCCAGCCGGCTTCGACATGCAGCTTCTTCCACAGACGCGGCAGCGCGCCGAGCTCGTGCTTGTCGAGCCACGGCTGCACCTTGCCTTCGGTCTGCACGTTTTCCTGCAACTGCTTCAGCGCGGCAAGACGCGCCTCGAGCTGGTGGATCTGCGCGGCTTCGGCCTGCACGCGCTCCTGCGCGGCACGGCGTTCGCCATCGAGGCGCGGCACCGTTTCCTGCGCGTCGGCGAGGCGCGCCTGCGCTTCGGCCAGGATCTCTTCCTGCTCGGCGAGCTGCATGCGCTGCTCTTCGAGCTGGGCCTCGTCCGGCGCGTCGAGCCCGCCCGCTTCGCTCTTCAGGCGCTCATGGCGCTGCTGAAGCTGCTGGAGCTGCTGGTCGGCGTTACGCTGGTGCGCGGCTTCGAGCTTCAGCGACTGTTCGGTCTGCGCGATCCGCGCGCGCTCGTCGTTGAGCTGCGCCTGCGCATCGCGCCATTTGGCTTCGAGCGCCGGCAGCGCGTCGTGCTTCGCGGCTGCGTTGTCTTCGGCGAGCGCGGCCTTCTCGTCGGCCATCGCACGCGCCTCTTCGGCGTCCTCGAGCTCGTCCTGCGCCTTCTCGGCCTGCGCGCGCCATTGCTCGCGCTGCGCATTCAGCGCGGCGATCTGTGCCTGCACGCGATTGCGCGATTCGACGATGAACTTGATCTCGGCTTCGAGGCGGCTCACCTCGGCGTTCGCTTCGTAGAGCGAACCCTGCGCGCCCTGCATCGCATCGCTCGCCGAGTAATGCGCGACACGAAGCGTCTCGAGCTGCGCCTCGACCTCGCGCAACTTCGCGGTCTGCGCCTCGAGGTCGATCTGCGCCTGTTCGATCGCGCGCTGCTGCTTCTGCTGCTCGCCGGCCGCCTCGTTCTTGCGCAGCAGCCACAACAGGCGCTGCTTCTCCTCGCCGTCGGCGACGAGTTCCTTGTACTTGGTCGCGACGACGGCCTGCGCCTCGAGCTTCTCGAGGTTCGCACCGAGTTCGCGGACGATGTCCTCGACGCGCGTCAGGTTCTCGCGCGTGTCGTGCAGGCGGTTCTCGGTCTCGCGGCGGCGTTCCTTGTACTTCGACACGCCCGCGGCTTCCTCGAGGAACACGCGCAGCTCTTCCGGCTTCGCCTCGATGATCCGCGCGATCATGCCCTGCCCGATGATCGCGTACGCACGCGGCCCGAGGCCGGTACCGAGGAAGATGTCCTGGATGTCGCGGCGGCGCGCCGGCAGGTTGTTGATGTAGTAACTCGACGTGCCGTCGCGCGTGAGCACGCGCTTCACGGCGATCTCGCCGTACTGGCCCCACTGGCCGGCTGCGCGGCCGTCGGAGTTGTCGAAGATCAGTTCGACACTGGCCCGGCTGCCGGGCTTGCGGGCGGTCGAGCCGTTGAAGATCACGTCCTGCATCGACTCGCCACGCAGCTCGGACGCGCGCGACTCGCCGAGCACCCAGCGCACGGCGTCGATGATGTTGGACTTGCCGCACCCGTTCGGGCCCACCACGCCGACAAGCTGGCCCGGAACCTGGAAATGCGTGGGATCGACAAAGGATTTGAAGCCAGCGAGTTTGATCGAGCTCAGACGCACGGCGGTATCGGATGTGAAGAAGGTGTGAAACGGACGGAGCCGCACTGCGCGAGGCCGGACGGCCCATGCGCGCGATGCGCCCCGGAATTCAAAAGCGGGGCCGCGCGCATACAGCGTTGGGCCCCGCAAACGGCTTCCATCATACCATCGCGCGTGCGCCGTCCCGACCGTCGCCGGGTTTGTCCGGTGCCGGCGCGGCACGATGGACCCGGCTCGACAGCAGCGTCGCCAGCACGATGCACACGCCGCCCGCCCACTCCCGCGCGGTCGGCAGCTCGTTCGCGAACACCCACGCCGACAGCGCGGTGATCACGATCTCGAACAGCATGATGATCGACGCACGGTTGGCCGGCACGCGCGCCAGCCCGTATTGCACGAGCAGGTTGTTCGACGCCATCGTCACGCCGATCGCGACGATGATCAGCGCAGCCGTGCCGAGGTGGCCGCCCGCCGGCGCAGCCGGTATCCCCTCGAACAGCGACGCGATCGCGCCGAACACGGCCGCGCCGCCGAACAGCGTCGCGGTGCGCATTTCCGCACGCATCTCCGGCAGCTCGCGGCTCGCCTTGATCACGAGCACGTTGCTCATCGCGAAGCTCAACCCGGCCGCGAGCCCGGCCCATTCGGCCGGGCTGGCCGGCAGCGGCAGGCCGAGCTTCGGCGACCACAGCATCAGCATCGCGCCGCCGATCGACAGCGCCGCAAGCCCCGCGCCGGCCCAGGTCAGCCGCTCGCGCAGCAGGAAGTGCGCGTAGATCGCGGTCCACGCGGGGGTCAGATAGAACAGCAGCATCACGCGCAGCACCTCGCCGTGGATCGTGCCCCACACGAACCCGAGGTTCGTCACGCCGGCCGTGACCGCGATGCCGGGCAGCACCCAGTGCCAGCGCAGCGTCGCGATCGTGCGGTGTCGCGCGACGATCACGAACAGGAAAGCGACGAGGCTCGTCAGCGCGCTCGCCAGCGTGCCCGTCACGCCGAGCGACGCCAGGATCCGCAGCGGATACCAGATCAGGCCCCATACCGACGCACCGATCAGGATGGCCAGCGTCGGCAGACTGCCGCGTACCGCGTTATTCATTTGGTTCAATACCCTTTATTCAGCCGGCCCGGCCGCCGTTCCGGCAGGCCGTGACCGCATTCCGTCACGCTATAATCGTCCGTTGCGACCCGCGCGCCATCGGCGCCCGTTCGCAGCCGCGCGGCGCGCCCGCCGCTTCTTTCGCTCCAACCGGCCGCGATGGCCGCTTCGCCCGTGAACCCTCGACTCGACTCGCTCCAGCCCTATCCCTTCGAAAAGCTGCGCGCCCTGTTCAAGGACGTGACGCCCTCCGGCGCCCTCAAACCGATCAGCTTCGGCATCGGCGAGCCCAAACATGCGACCCCGGCGCTGATCCGCGACGCCGTGGTGGCCGCGCTCGACGGTCTCGCGTCGTACCCGGCCACCGCCGGCTCGGACGCGCTGCGCACGTCGATCGCGCACTGGCTCGAGCGCCGTTACGGGCTGCCGGCCATCGATCCGGCCACGCAGGTGCTGCCCGTGTCGGGGTCGCGCGAGGCACTGTTCTCGCTCGCGCAGACGGTGATCGACGCGCGCCCGTCCGAACAGGGCGAGAAGGCGATCGTACTCTGTCCGAATCCTTTCTATCAAATTTACGAAGGCGCGGCGCTGCTGGCCGGTGCCGAACCCTATTTCGCGAACAGCGACCCGGCCCGCAACTTCGCGTGCGACTACGCATCCGTGCCCGACGAAGTCTGGGCGCGCACGCAACTGCTGTACGTGTGCTCGCCGGGCAACCCGACCGGCGCCGTGCTGACGCTCGACGACTGGCGCGAGCTGTTCGCGCTGTCCGACCGCCACGGCTTCGTGATCGCATCCGACGAGTGCTATTCGGAAATCTATTTCGACGAAGCGGCGCCGCCGCTCGGCGGCCTCGAGGCCGCGCACCGCCTCGGCCGCGGCTTCGAGCGGCTCGTGATGCTGTCGAGCCTGTCGAAGCGCTCGAACGTGCCGGGCATGCGCTCGGGCTTCGTCGCCGGCGACGCGGCGCTGCTGAAGAAATTCCTGCTGTACCGCACGTATCACGGCGCGGCGCTGTCGCCGGTCTGGCAGCACGCGAGCATCGCCGCGTGGAACGACGAGGCGCACGTGCGCGAGAACCGCGCGCTGTACCTGCAGAAGTTCAATACGGTCACGCCGATGCTCGCCGACGTGATCGACGTGAAACTGCCCGACGCCGCGTTCTACCTGTGGGCCAACGTGTCGCGCACCGGGCTGTCGGACACCGAGTTCGCCCGTCGCCTGTACGCCGACTATAATGTGACGGTTCTGCCCGGCTCGTACCTGGCGCGCGATGCGCACGGCACGAATCCGGGCCGCGATTTCATCCGGATCGCGCTCGTCGCGGGCACCCCCGAATGCGTCGAGGGCGCGCAACGCATCGTCGATTTCTGCCGGTCTCTCGCGCGGTAATCGTCCATCCCGAACACTTCATCCATCTCCTGCGAAAACGAACATGTCGCAACAACTTCAGCAAATCATCGATACCGCCTGGGACAACCGCGCCGAGCTGTCGCCGAAGGCCGCACCGGCCGACGTCCGCGAAGCCGTCGCGCACGCGATCGAGCAGCTCGACAAAGGCGCGCTGCGCGTTGCCGAGAAGATCGACGGCAACTGGACCGTGCACCAGTGGCTGAAGAAGGCCGTGCTGCTGTCGTTCCGCCTGGAGGACAACGCGCCGATGCCTGCCGGCGGCTACTCGCAGTTCTACGACAAGGTGCCGTCGAAGTTCGCGAACTACACCGCTGAAGATTTCGCCGCGGGCGGCTTCCGCGTCGTCCCGCCGGCCATCGCGCGCCGCGGCTCGTTCATCGCGAAGAACGTCGTGCTGATGCCGTCGTACACCAACATCGGCGCGTACGTCGACGAAGGCACGATGGTCGACACGTGGGCGACGGTCGGTTCGTGCGCGCAGATCGGCAAGAACGTGCACCTGTCGGGCGGCGTCGGCATCGGCGGCGTGCTCGAGCCGCTGCAGGCGAACCCGGTCATCATCGAAGACAACTGCTTCATCGGCGCGCGCTCGGAAGTCGTCGAAGGCGTGATCGTCGAGGAAAACTCGGTGATCTCGATGGGCGTGTACCTCGGCCAGAGCACCAAGATTTACGATCGCGAAACCGGCGAAGTCAGCTACGGCCGCATCCCGGCCGGCTCGGTCGTGGTCGCCGGCAACCTGCCGTCGAAGGACGGCTCGCACAGCCTGTACTGCGCAGTGATCGTCAAGAAGGTCGACGCGAAGACCCGCGCGAAGGTCGGCCTGAACGAGCTGCTGCGAGGCGACTGATGGCGAAGCGTACTGTGGTCGTCTACGGCATTCCGAACTGCGACACCGTGAAGAAGGCCCGCGTGTGGCTCGACGACCACGGCGTCGAATTCGAGTTTCACGACTTCAAGAAGCTCGGTGTCAGCGTGCCGCTCGTCGAAGACTGGCTGAAGGACGTGTCGCTCGACGCGCTCGTCAACAAGCGCGGCACGACGTGGCGCGGCCTGGACGACGCGATGAAGGCGGCCGCCGAAACGAAGTCCGGCGCGGTCGCGCTGATGATCCACAAGCCGTCGGTCATCAAGCGCCCCGTGCTCGTGGTCAACGGCCGCGTGAAGTCGCTCGGCTTCGCGGCCGAACAATACGCGGCGCTGTTTGCCGCATAGGGCTGCCCGCGCTGCGCCCGTCGGCGCAGCCCGACGTCTTGTCGCTGCCGGCCACCGCGCCGGCATTTTTTATCGAAAGTGGTCCGAACCATGTCCGCCACCCTAGCCCTTACCGAACAGCTGATCGCCCGCGCGTCCGTGACGCCCGACGACCAGCATTGCCAGCAGATCATGACCGAGCGCCTTGTCGCGCTCGGCTTCGAATGCGAGACCATCGCGTCGCACGGCGTGACCAACCTGTGGGCCGTCAAGCGCGGCACCGACGGCCGCGACGGCAAGCTGCTCGCGTTCGCGGGCCACACCGATGTCGTGCCGACCGGCCCGCTCGAGCAGTGGAGCTCGCCGCCGTTCATCCCCGCCCATCGTGACGGCAAGCTGTACGGCCGCGGCGCGGCCGACATGAAGACGTCGCTCGCGGCGTTCGTCGTCGCGTCAGAGGAATTCGTCGCGGCCCATCCCGGCCACCGCGGCGCAATCGCGTTCCTGATCACGAGCGACGAGGAAGGCCCCGCCACCGACGGCACCGTGAAGGTCGTCGAGCTGCTCGAAGCGCGCGGCGAACGCATGGACTACTGCATCGTCGGCGAGCCGACGTCGACCGCCGAGCTCGGCGACGTCGTCAAGAACGGCCGCCGCGGCTCGATGTCGGGCGAACTGGTCATCAAGGGCGTGCAGGGCCACATCGCGTATCCGCACCTCGCGAAGAACCCGATCCACCTGCTCGCGCCAGCGCTCGCCGAGCTCGCCGCCGAGCAGTGGGACGAAGGCAATGAATACTTCCCGCCGACCACCTGGCAGGTATCGAACCTGCACGCCGGCACCGGCGCGACCAACGTGATTCCCGGCCACGCCGACCTGCAATTCAACTTCCGTTTCTCGACCGCCAGCACGGTCGAGGGTCTGCAGGCACGCGTGCACGCAATCCTCGACAAGCATGGCCTCGAATACACGCTGAAGTGGTCGGTGAGCGGCCTGCCGTTCCTCACGCCGCGCGGCGAGCTGTCGGGCGCGCTGGAAAACGCGATCCGCACCGAGACCGGCATCACCACCGAGCTGTCGACGACGGGCGGCACGTCGGACGGCCGTTTCATCGCGCGCATCTGCCCGCAGGTGATCGAGTTCGGCCCGCCAAACGGCAGCATCCACAAGATCGACGAGCACATCGAAGTGCGCTTCGTCGACCCGCTGAAGAACGTGTACCGCCGCGTGCTCGAACAACTGATCGCCTGATGGAGCCTCGCATGACGACACCTTTTGCAACTGTTCGCGACCTGCTGCGCTACGCGGTCACGCGCTTCTCGAAGGCGAAGCTCGCGTTCGGCCACGGCTCCGACAATGCGTACGACGAAGCGGCCTACCTCGTGCTGCGCACGCTCGACCTGCCGCTCGACACGCTCGAGCCGTTCCTCGACGCGCGGCTGCTGCCCGACGAAATCGCGGCCGTGCTCGCGGTGATCGAACGGCGTGCGGCCGACCGCGTGCCGGCCGCGTACCTCACGCATGAAGCGTGGATGCACGGCCACCGCTTCTACGTCGACGAGCGCGTGATCGTGCCGCGCTCGTTCATCGGCGAACTGCTCGACGACGGGCTGCAGCCGTACGTCGCCGATCCCGAGCAAGTCGGCGCGGTGCTCGAGCTGTGCACGGGCTCCGGCTGCCTCGCGATCCTCGCGGCGAGCGCATTCCCGAACGCCGAGATCGATGCGGTCGACCTGTCCGACAAGGCGCTCGAAGTCGCCGAGATCAACGTGCGCGACTACGGCCTCGAAGACCGCGTCGGGCTGCATCGCGGCGACCTCTACGCGCCGCTGCCCGCGTTCCGCACCGATCCGGGCTCGCGCTATGACGTGATCCTGACGAACCCGCCGTACGTGAACGCGTCGTCGATGGCCGCGCTGCCGCCCGAATACCGGCACGAGCCGGAGATGGCGCTCGCGGGCGGCGACGACGGCATGGACATCGTGCGACGCATCGTCGCCGAAGCGCACCGCTGGCTGCACGACGACGGCGTGCTCGTCGTCGAGATCGGCAACGAGCGCGAAAACGTCGAAGCCGCGTTCGGCGGCCTCGAGCTCACGTGGCTGCCTACCAGCGCGGGCGACGACGCCGTCTTCCTGATCCAGGCGTCGGACCTGCCCCGCAAGGCCTGAGCCGTTTCGGCTCGCCCACCGTGCGGTGCACCGTTGCGCCGCACGGTTGGGTAAGATGCGCGTAGGCGGCCGCCCGGCCGCGCGACCTCAGGAGTCCGTCACGCGCCCATGACCCTCGACTGGCTACATCTCGGCACCCTGATCCTGACCATTCACGTGCTCGGGATCGTCGCGGCGTGCCACGCGATCATGAACACGCGCACGTCGCAAGGCGCGATCGCGTGGGCCGTCTCGCTCGCGGCCATGCCGTATCTGACGCTCATTCCGTACCTGTTCCTCGGCCGCAGCAAGTTCTCCGGCTACGTCGACGCCCGGCGCCACGAGCTGGAAATGTTGCGCATGCACACACCGCGCTCGCCGTGGCTCAGCACCGACGCGACCGACGGGCCCGCCGCCGACGCGATCGGCCAGGCCGCGGTGCTCGCGCTCACGCGGCTCGGCGGCATGCCGTTCCTCGGCGGCAACTCGGTGCGCACGCTCGTGAACGGCGACGCGACGTTCACGGCGATCCTGGCGGCCATCGACGCCGCGCGCGACTATGTGGTGGTGCAGTTCTTCATCGTGCGCGACGATGCGCTCGGCCGGATGCTGCGCGACTCGCTGCTCGCGCGCGCGGCAGCCGGCGTGCGCTGCTGCCTGCTGTACGACAGCATCGGCAGCTTCGACCTCCCGCACAGCTACGTCGACACGCTGCGCCGGGGCGGCGTGGAGGTCCACCCGTTCGCGACCAACCGGAAGTTCGTCAACCGCTTCCAGCTCAACTTCCGCAACCACCGCAAGATCGTCGTCGTCGACGGCAATCGCGCGTTCGTCGGCGGCCACAACGTCGGCGTCGAGTATCTCGGCGCGAAGCCGCGCCTGTCGCCGTGGCGCGACACGCACATCGAGATACGCGGCCCGGTGGTCGCGAGCATCCAGTACGTGTTCGCCGAAGACTGGCACTGGGCAACGCAGAAGCTGCCGCCGCTCGCGTTGCCGCCGCCCGCGCAGCCCGGCGACAACATGCATTGCCTCGCGGTGCCGATGGGGCCGGCCGACAAGCAGGAGACGGGCTCGCTGTTCTTCGTCGAGGCGATCAACGCCGCGCGCGAGCGGGTCTGGATCACCACGCCGTACCTCGTCCCCGACGAAGCCGTGATCTCCGCGCTGAAGCTCGCCGTGATGCGCGGCGTCGACGTGCGCATCCTGATCCCGAGCCGGCGCGATCACTACGTGGTGTTCGAAGCGTCGAAGCTGTACGCGCGCGACCTGGTCGATGCGGGTGTCAAGGTGTTCCGCTACCGGCCCGGCTTCCTGCACCAGAAGGTCGTGCTGATCGACCGCATCGCGGCAGCGATCGGTAGCGCGAATCTCGACAACCGCTCGTTCCGCCTCAATTTCGAGATCATGGTGCTGACCGTCGACCGCACGTTCGCCGACGAGGTCGAGGCGATGCTCGATGCCGATTTCGCGCAGGCGTACGAGGTCGATGCGACCGAATACCGCCAGTCGCCCGCGTGGCGGCGCATCGCGATGCACGTCGCGCGGCTGTTCGCACCGATCCTGTAAGGATCGCGACGACGGCCGCGGTGCGATCCGCCCCGCGGCCGCGAACGCCGCCAGCCGCCGTCACAGCAGCTTGTCGATATCCGCGGCGATTTCGTCGGGCTTGGTCGACGGCGCATAGCGCTTGACGATGCGCCCTTCGCGATCGATCAGGAATTTCGTGAAATTCCACTTGATCGCCTTGAGGCCGAGAATGCCGGGCGCCTCGTCGGTCAGGTAGCGGTACAGCGGATGCGCATGGTCGCCCTTCACGTCGATCTTCGCGAACATCGGGAACGTGACGCCGTAATTGCGCTCGCAGAACGCGCCGATCTGCGTGGCGTCGCCGGGCTCCTGCTTGCCGAACTGGTTGCACGGGAAGCCGAGCACATAGAAGCCGCGCGACGCGTACTGGTCGTACAGCTTCTGCAGGCCCGCGTACTGCGGCGTGAAACCACACTCGCTCGCGGTGTTGACGATCAGCAGCACCTTGCCGCGATACGCATCGAGCGAGGCCGGCGCGCCGGCAAGCGTCTCTGCGCTGAACGAATACAGGGTGGACATCGGGCACTCCTTTTATGAAACCGGATCGACGTGGAGTCTAGGCGAAATTGCCCCATTGCGGCATCCGCCGAACGGCCAATGCCCGGCGCGAGCGGCGCGCAGTCTAGAATAGCGGTTTTGGCCAGTCATTTCCGCCGTGATCCGTTTCAATCAGTTCAGCCTTGCGCGCGGCACCAAGCCGCTGTTCGAGTCGACCTCCTTCGTGCTCAATCCCGGCGAGAAAGCCGGCCTGATCGGCGCGAACGGCGCCGGCAAGTCGACCCTGTTCTCGGTCCTGCGCGGCGAGCTGCACTCGGACGGCGGCGATTTCTCGATGCCGCCGTCGTGGCGAATCGCCCATGTGTCGCAGGAAACGCCCGCCGCCGATCGTTCAGCGCTCGACTACACGCTCGACGGCGACGCCGCGTTGCGCGAGATCGAGGCGCGCATCGCCGCCGCTTCCGCCGCGCATGACGGCGCCGCCGAAGCCGACGCGCACGCGGCGTTCGCCGACGCCGACGGCTACACCGCGCCTGCCCGCGCCGAGGCGCTGCTGCTCGGCCTCGGCTTCACGCTCGCGCAGACGCGCGAATCCGTCGCCAGCTTCTCCGGCGGCTGGCGCATGCGCCTGAACCTCGCGCAGGCGCTGATGTGCCGTTCCGACCTGCTGCTGCTCGACGAACCGACGAACCACCTCGATCTCGACGCGATCGTCTGGCTCGAAGACTGGCTGCACCGCTACCCCGGCACGCTCGTCGTGATTTCGCACGACCGCGAATTCCTCGATTCGATCTGCAATGTCACGCTGCACCTGGAAAACCGCCAGGTGAAGCGCTATGGCGGCAACTACTCGCAGTTCGAAGTGCTGCGCGCGCAGCAACTGGCGCTGCAGCAAAGCGCCTACGAAAAGCAGCAGAAGACGATCGAGCACCTGCAGAGCTTCGTCGACCGCTTCAAGGCCAAGGCGACCAAAGCCAAGCAGGCGCAGAGCCGGATGAAGGCACTCGAGAAGATGGAGCTGATCGCGCCCGCGCATATCGCGTCGCCGTTCACGTTCGAATTCCGCATGCCCGATGCCGCGCCGAACCCGATGATGGTGATGGAAGACGTCCGCTGCGGCTACCACGCCGACGGCGGAGCGGAAATCCCGATCGTCGAGCGCGTCGCGCTGTCGATCCAGAACGGCCAGCGCATCGGCCTGCTCGGCGCGAACGGCCAGGGCAAGTCGACGCTGATCAAGACGCTGGCCGGCACGCTCGCGCCGCTGTCGGGGCACGTCCGCGACGGCAAGGGGCTGACGATCGGCTATTTCGCGCAGCACCAGCTCGAAACGCTGCGCGAGGACGATTCGCCGCTCGCGCATCTGGCGCGGCTCGCGCCCGACACCCGCGAGCAGGAGCTGCGCGACTTCCTCGGCGGCTTCAACTTCTCGGGCGACATGGCGACCACCCCGGTCGGGCCGTTTTCGGGCGGTGAAAAGGCCCGCCTCGCGCTCGCGCTGATCATCTGGCAGAAGCCGAACCTGCTGCTGCTCGACGAACCGACCAACCACCTCGACCTCGAAACGCGTCATGCGCTGACGATGGCGCTCGCGCAGTTCGAAGGCACGCTGATCCTCGTCTCGCACGATCGCCACCTGCTGCGCGCGACGACCGACCAGTTCATGCTGGTCGCGAAGCACCGGCTGCAGCCGTTCGACGGCGACCTCGACGACTACCGCGACTGGCTGCTGCAGCACGCGGCCGAGCAGCGCGCCGCCGCGAAGGCCGACAGCGCGGCTTCATCGGGCGCGGGCGCCGCGGCCAATCGCAAGGACCAGAAGCGTCAGGCCGCCGAGGAGCGGCAGCGCCTGTCGGTGTTGAAGAAGCCGCTGCAGACGCGCATCACGAAGCTCGAAAAGGAAATGGAGACGCTGCACGCGGAGAAGGCGCGCCTCGACACATTCGTCGCCGATCCGGCGAGCTACGAAGCCGAGCGCAAGACGGAACTGACCGACGCGATCCGCAAGCTCGGGGACGTCAACACGCGTCTCGAAACCGTCGAGGCCGGCTGGCTCGCCGCGCAGGAAGAGCTCGAACAGATCGGCTGAACGCTGTCGCAGCACAGCCGGCCACTATGCCGATACGCCAGCCCGGCGTGCCGGCTGCCTCTGTGCTGCGATACCTTGGTATCGCAGCACCTCAAAAACCATCTGGCCCTCAGTGGGCCCAGATGCGACAAGGCCGGGCGCACGGGCCCGGCCTGTTCATTCACTTACCGTCGTCACACCGCTCGCCGGCTGCTCGCCGCGCTTGCCGGCTCAGCGGCGCGGCAACGTGTCGCGCGGCATCTGCTCGTCGTCGCCCATCAGGTGGCGGCGCCCTTCGGTCGGCCGCCGGATCGCCGCGGCGACCTCCGCTTCCGTCACGTCCTCGGACACGACCTTGCGCGCCAGGCGCCCTTCGTCGTCGATCCATTCGACGATCCGGCATCCGCCGCCCCAGGGTTGGCGAATCGGCTCCGACACGCGGCAGCCACGCAGGTTGTAAAGGCGTCCGCTCGGCGCTTCCCCATACGATTTCAACATAGGATCCCTTCGCATTGCGCGGTTCGACAATCCGGCAAAGGATAGGGAAAAGCGATGTCCGGCGGGTTACAGAACCCTACATATTCTTTACAACGAATTACGCGACAGATCGCCGGCAGGCACGGCCCGAGCGCCTGCCGGGCCGGTCACTCGAGATCGCGTACGCGGTCGATCGCCTGTTCGAGCCGATCGACGGCCATCACGTTCAGCCCTTCGATCGGCTGCTTCGGCGCATTCGCCTTCGGAATCAGCGCGGACGTGAAACCGAGCTTCGCGGCTTCGCGCAACCGCTCCTGCCCGCGCGGCGACGGCCGGATCTCGCCCGCCAGCCCCACTTCGCCGAACACGATCAACCCCTTCGGCAGCGCCTTGTTGCGCATCGACGAATGGATCGCGAGCAGCACCGCGAGATCGGCAGCCGGCTCGGTGATCTTCACGCCGCCGACCGCATTGAGGAACACGTCCTGGTCGAAGCACGCGATGCCCGCGTGCCGGTGCAGCACCGCGAGCAGCATCGCGAGCCGGTTCTGCTCGAGGCCGACCGCGAGCCGGCGCGGGTTCGGCACGTGCGCCGTGTCGACGAGCGCCTGGACTTCGACGAGCAGCGGGCGCGTGCCTTCCTGCGTGACGAGCACGCACGAGCCAGGTACGACCTGTTCGTGCTGCGACAGGAACAGCGCGGACGGATTCGCGACACCGCGCAGCCCGCGCTCGGTCATCGCGAACACGCCGAGTTCGTTGACCGCGCCGAAGCGGTTCTTGAACGCACGCACGAGCCGGAACGACGAATGCGTGTCGCCTTCGAAGTACAGCACCGTGTCGACGATGTGCTCGAGCACGCGCGGGCCGGCCAGGTTGCCCTCCTTCGTCACGTGCCCGACCATGATGATCGCGGTGCCCGACTGCTTCGCGATGCGCGTGAGCTGCGCCGCGCACTCGCGCACCTGCGCGACCGAGCCCGGCGCCGACGTGAGCGCTTCCGAATAGACGGTCTGGATCGAGTCGATCACGGCCACGTCCGGCCGTTCCGCGTCGATCGCGGCCTGGATCTTTTCGAGCTGGATCTCGGCGAGCAGCTTTAGTTCGTCCGCCACCGCACCGCCGTCGAGCAGCGCAAGCCGTTGCGCGCGCAACGCGATCTGCGCGGCCGATTCCTCACCGCTGATATAGAGCGCGCGCCGCTCGCTCGCGATGTCCGCGAGCGACTGCAGCAGCAGCGTCGACTTGCCGATGCCCGGATCGCCGCCGATCAGCACGACGCCGCCGGGGACCAGCCCGCCGCCGAGCACGCGGTCGAATTCACCGATGCCGGTCGAGAAGCGCGGCACATCGGCCGCTTCGATGTCGACGAGACGCTGGACGGGCGCCCGCTTCGCGAGCGACTGGAAACGATGGGCCGCCGGCGATTCGGAGACCGATTCAACCAGCGTGTTCCAGGCCTGGCACGACGGGCATTGGCCCTGCCACTTCGGGGTCTGTCCGCCGCACTCGCTGCAGACGTATACGGTTTTCTGTTTGGCCACGCGCGACGCCCTTATTCCGCGCGCACGGGCACGCGGCCGGCGACCGCGCACATCAGCTCGTAGCCGATCGTGCCGCAATGGCGGGCGACGTCGTCGATCGACAGCGCGTTGCCCCACAGTTCGACGCGCGCGCCGACGCCAGCCTGCGGGCACGGGGTCAGGTCGACCGTGATCATGTCCATCGAGACGCGGCCGACGATCCGCGTGCGGATGCCGTCGACGATCACCGGCGTGCCTTCCGGCGCGACCCGCGGATAGCCGTCCGCGTAACCGCACGCGACCACGCCGACCCGCATCGGCGCCTGCGCGGAGAACGTCGAGCCATAACCGATGGCCTGCCCCTTCGCGATCGTCTGCACCGCGATCAGCTCGGACGCGAGCGTCATCGCAGGCTTCAGCCCCGTGTCGGCGATATCGGACGACAGCCCGGACGGCGACGCGCCGTACAGCACGATCCCCGGCCGCACCCAGTCGAAGTGCGTATCCGGATGCCACAGCACGGCCGCCGAATTCGCGAGACTGCGCGCGCCGGCAATGTTTTCCGCACCGCGCTCGAACGTCGCGAGCTGCTCGGCGACGCCGCGCTCGTTGTCCGCATCCGAAAAATGGGTCATCAACGTGATCTGGCCGATGCCGGGGCACGCGCGGGCGCGTTCCCACGCGGCGCGATATTTCTCCGGCAGGTAGCCGAGGCGGTTCATCCCGCTGTTCATCTTGAGCTGCACGTTGACGGGCTTCGACAGCCGCGCCGTTTCCAGCATCCGCATCTGCTCGTCGTTGTGGACGGTCGTCGTCAGGCTGTAGCGGTCGATCACGTCGATGTCGGTCGAGCGGAAGAACCCTTCGAGCAGCAGGATCGGGCCGGCCCAGCCGAGCTCGCGCAGCTTGACGGCCTCGTCGAGGTCGAGCAGGCCGAAACCGTCGGTGCCGCGCAGGCCGGGAAATGCACGGGCGAGACCGTGGCCGTACGCGTTGGCCTTGACGACCGCCCAGACCTTGGACGGGCCGGCAAAGCGGCGGACGACGGAGAGATTGTTCGCGAGAGCGGCGGTGTGGATGGTGGCGGAGATCGGGCGCGGCATGGGAAATTTACGTAAAGACGCTTGCGAATCATCAGCTTACCGCGCCTTTTGAGCACTGAAGCCGACAATTTGCGGAACGATCGGGGAATCTTGCTAGTCCGAATTGGCGTATTTTCATGTTATAAAGCCGTGCGCACAACCCATTTCGAACGGAATAAGCCGATCGCATACCAGGCGGCCTACGCGGCCCTGCCGCAGCGACGAAAGCATCGCATCAGATGAAAAAAGGTTTTTACACCATCATGGCCGCGCAGTTTTTCTCGTCGCTGGCCGACAGTGCGCTCCTCATCGCCGCCATTGCCCTGCTGAAAGACCTTCACGCACCCAACTGGATGACACCGCTGTTGAAGCTGTTCTTCGTGTTGTCCTATGTGGTGCTGGCGGCGTATGTCGGCGCCTTCGCGGATTCGCGCCCGAAGGGCCACGTGATGTTCATCACCAACTCGATCAAGGTGATCGGCTGCCTGATCATGCTGTTCGGCGCCCACCCGCTGATCGCGTACGGGATCGTCGGCTTCGGCGCGGCGGCCTACTCGCCCGCCAAATACGGCATTCTTACCGAGCTGCTGCCGGCCGACCGGCTGGTCGCGGCGAACGGCTGGATCGAAGGCACGACCGTCAGCTCGATCATCCTCGGCACCGTGCTAGGCGGCGCGCTGATCAGTCCGCATATCGCGTCGCACGTCATCGCGCATACGCCGGCGTGGATCGGTACGCCAGCCGAAGCCGCGATCGCGGTCATCCTGTTGATCTACGTGATCGCCGCGCTGTTCAATCTGCGCATTCCCGATACCGGCGCGCGCTACCCGAAGCAGCAACACGGGCCGATCAAGCTGGTGGCCGACTTCGCCGACTGTTTCATGGTGCTCTGGCGCGACAAGCTCGGCCAGATCTCGCTGGCGGTCACGACGCTGTTCTGGGGCGCGGGCGCGACGCTGCAGTTCATCGTGCTGAAATGGGCCGAGGTGTCGCTCGGCATGTCGCTGTCCGAGGGTGCGCTGCTGCAGGCGGTCGTCGCCTTCGGCGTCGCGGCCGGCGCGATCGCCGCGGCCAGCCGCGTGCCGCTCAAGAAGTCGCTGACCGTCCTGCCGGTCGGCATCATCATGGGCATCGCGGTGATGCTGATGGCGTTCTATTCGCGCGACCTGTTCCCGCCGCACTGGGCCGCGCACCTGGGCCACCTGCGCCTGCCGGTTTACCTGATCATCGCGTACATCTTCCTGATCTGCGTCGGCGCGTTGTCCGGCTACTTCGTCGTTCCGATGAACGCGCTGCTGCAGCATCGCGGCCACGTGCTGCTGTCGGCCGGCCACTCGATCGCGGTGCAGAACTTCAACGAGAACCTGTCGGTGCTCGTGATGCTGTGCCTGTATGCGGTGCTCGTGTGGCTCGACGTGCCGGTCGGCGTCGTGATCGTGCTGTTCGGCACGTTCGTCTGCCTGACGATGTGGCTCGTGATGCGCCGCCACCAGGCGAACCAGCGTCAGTTCGACTCGGTCGCGCTGATCGGCGAATCGCGGCACTGACGCTACACTTCCCGTTTCCGTCCGCCAGCGCCGGTCTTTGAACCGGCGCGCTGCCCCGATGACGCACCCGATACCCAACATCCTGACGATCGCCGGCTCCGATTCGGGCGGCGGCGCCGGCATCCAGGCCGACCTGAAGACCTTTTCCGCACTCGGCACGTACGGCGCGAGCGTGATCACCGCGCTGACCGCGCAGAACACCCGCGGCGTGACGGGCGTGCATGCGCCGGATGCCGCGTTCGTGACCGCGCAACTCGACGCGGTGTTCGGCGATATCCGCATCGATGCGGTCAAGATAGGGATGCTCGCGAATGCGGCGATCGTACACGCGGTCGCCGACGCGCTGCGCCGCTACGCGCCGCGCTTCGTCGTGCTCGACACGGTGATGATCTCGAAGAGCGCGCACGCGCTGCTCGCGCCCGATGCGGTCGACGCTTTGCGCGAGGCGCTGCTGCCGCTCGCGACGGTCGTGACGCCGAACCTGCCCGAAGCGGCCGCGCTGCTGAACGATGTGCCCGCAACCACGGAACCCGACATGGTCCGGCAAGGTCAGGCATTGTTACGGACGGGCGCGCGCGCCGTGCTGATGAAAGGCGGCCACCTGCCCGACGCGTCCGCGAGCCCCGACTGGCTCGTTGAAGCGACGCGCACCGTGCGGCTCGACGGCGCGCGCGTGCCGGTCAGCAACACGCACGGCACCGGCTGTACGTTGTCGTCGGCGATCGCCGCGCTGCTGCCGCAGCAGCCCGACCTCGAAAGCGCGGTGCGCGAAGCCAAGACCTATCTGACCGGCGCGATCGCCGCGAGCGGCCACCTCGACGTCGGCCATGGCGTCGGCCCTGTCCATCACTTCCATCGCTGGTGGTGAGCGCCGGCTGACGCGGCGTCAGTGATCCTGCGCCGCGAACGCCTGTGCGCGTACCGGCCAGTCGTCCGGCACGACGAAGCCGCGCGCCCGTTCGCGCCACGTGCCGTCACTCCCCTTGTCATGAATGCCGATCAGCGCGGGGGCCTCGCGGGCCGTCAACACGGGGGGCAGCTCCAAAGCGGCCGCCAGCGGCTCGGGGTCGAATCCGGCATCGGCGGCGACACGTCGCGGCGCCAGCCACGCCAGCCTCGGCAACACACTCCATGCGGCGCCGGCACGCTGCGCAGCCGCCCAGGCCGGCCACTGCGCGTGCGTCAGCCAGAAACCGCGCGGGTGATCCGGCGCGATTTCCGCGGACACCGGCGGTAACGGCGCATCGTACGGATAGAACAACCAGCCCTTGATGAACATCTGCGCGTCGGACGGCGCGCCGTAACCGAGCCGCGCAAACCCGTCGCGATCGCCGAGCCGCAGCTGGTGATCGAGCAACCGGCTGCGTTTGCGGTCGAACCGGTCGACGAGGTTGGGGCCGACGAAATCGGCGAGCGACGCACCGGCTTGCACCGGCGCGCACAGATAGCACTTCACCGCGAGTTCCCAGTGCAGGCGCCGCCCGTCCGGCGCGTCGACGAGAAAATCGACTTCGCCGAGCGTCTTGCCGTTGCTGCGCAGCGGCAGATTGGCCGCGACGAGCCGCAGCGACGGCCCGTGCGTCAGGAAATATTCGAGCAGGCATTCGGCGTAGCGGCCGAGCCGGGTGGGCCGAAACCCGTCGAGCGCGCGATGCAGCGGCTCGGGCTGCGCATCGAGCGCGGCGAGCCATGCTTCGACGGCCGACTGTCCGGCCGCATCCGGCCAAGGGCGCGCAAGCGGCGCGTCCGGTACCGCGGTGAGCAGGCTCGGGCTGGCCAGCAGCCAGCCCAGATCCCGAACCGCGACGTCGTGCAGCGTATCGACGAATGCGACCGCCGCGCCGGCCGTCATTGTCCGGCCGGCCCGTTCGCGTCGACGCCCTCTGCGCGCCGGAACGTGTCGCGCGCGAGGCACAGGTCGGCCCAGGCCTTCGACTTGTCCTGCAGGCTGCGCAACAGGTACGCCGGGTGATAGGTCACGATCACCGGCACGCCTTCGTACGTATGCACGCGGCCGCGCAGCGACGCGATGCTCGCGTCCGTCTTCAGCAGGGTCTGCGCGGCGAAGCGGCCGAGCGCGACGATCAGCTTCGGCTTCACGAGCGCGACCTGGCGCTGCAGATAAGGCTCGCAGCTCGCGACCTCGTCCGGCTCCGGATTGCGGTTGCCCGGCGGCCGGCACTTGATCACGTTCGCGATGTACACGTTGTCGCCGCGCTGGAGCGACAGCGACTGCAGCATGTTGTCGAGCAGCTTGCCGGCCTGGCCGACGAACGGCTCGCCCTGCTTGTCCTCGTTCTCGCCCGGCGCTTCGCCGATCAGCATCCAGTCCGCTTCGCGGTCGCCGACGCCGAACACCGTGTTGGTCCGCTTCTCGCACAGCCGGCACTGCGTGCAGTCGGCCACGCGTGCGGCCAGCGCATCCCAGTCGAGTGCCGCAGAAGGCGGTCAACTACCTGTTCGTGTTCGACCTGTTCCTGATTACGCTGGGATGGCAACTGACCGCGCTGTCGCGCAATATGCGCGACGCAATCGCGTTGATCGTTGCCAATGCCTTCC
>NZ_JAAGPM010000108.1:0-27538 GCF_017104865.1 Burkholderia sp. Ac-20349 | reverse complement strand
GCCAACAGAAGCGCCGCGCGATAGCGCACGAGCCCGCGGCGGAAACCTTCGAGCGCGCCGAGCGCGGCGCTGCCGGCCACCGCGACCAGCGCGACGGGCGTGGCCTGCTGCATCGGCCAGCCCATGCCGACGACGAGCGCGGGCACTGCGAGGATGCCGCCGCCGGCGCCGGTCAGGCCGAGCACGGCACCGACGAAACCGCCCAGTACGAGGGAAATCAGCATGACGTCAGCGGGCTCCGGTCAACGTGCGATCGCGGGCTTCGCGAGCCATTCGCGGCCCTTGAGCATCGCCTTCCAGTAGAGCGGCGGCAGCACGCGTTCCTTGAGCAGCCACGCGAGCCGCGACGGGCGCTTGCCGTCGATCAGCCACGCGGGGAAGGTCGGTGCGACCTTGCCGCCGTACAGGAATTCGGCGAGCACGATCTTGCCGCGCTCGACGGTGAGCGGGCACGAGCCGTAGCCGTCATACGCGGCATCGCCGTGCGCGCGGCCGAGCGACGCGAGCAGGTTGTGCGCGACGACGGGCGCCTGCTTGCGGGCGGCCGCGGCCGTTTTCGCATTGGTCGTGTTGGTCGCGTCGCCGAGCGCGTAGATGTCGGGGAACTGCCGGTGCCGCAGCGTCGCCGGATCGACGTCGATCCAGCCGGCCGCGTCGGCGAGCGGGCTCGAACGCACGAAGTCGGGCGCCTTCTGCGGCGGCACGACATGGATCATGTCGAACGAACGCACGACGGTTTCCTTGCCGCCGTCCGGCAGCGCGCGTGCGAACGTCGCGCGGCGTGCGGGCCCGTCGATCGAGACGAGGTTGTGGCCGAACGACAGCGCGATGTCGTAGCTTTTCACGTACTCCATCAGCGCGGGCACGTAGTCGGCGACGCCGAACAGCGCGCCGCCCGCATTCAGGAACTCGACGTTCGCGGCCTCGAGGTGGCCCGCGCGCCGCCAGTGGTCGCACGACAGGTACATCGCCTTCTGCGGCGCACCGGCGCACTTGATCGGCATCGGCGGCTGCGTGAAGAGGGCGTTGCCGCCACGGAACGCGCGCACGAGCTCCCACGTGTACGGCGCGAGATCGTAGCGGTAGTTCGACGTGACGCCGTTGCGGCCGAGCGTGTCGGCGAGGCCGTCGATCGCGTGCCAGTCCAGCTTGAGCCCCGGGCACACGACGAGCTTGCGATACCCGATGCGGCGGCAGCCATCGAGCACGACCGTCTGCGCGTCGGGCTCGAAGCCCGCGACGGCGGCCTGGATCCGGTGCACGCCGCGCGGCAGCACGTCGGTCATCCGGCGCGCGGTGGTCTCGGGCCGGAACACGCCCGCGCCGACCATCGTCCAGCCCGGCTGGTAGTAGTGGACGTCGGCCGGATCGATCACCGCGATGTCGAGCGATGCGTCGCGCGCGAGCAGGCTCGACGCGACCGCGAGGCCGGCCGCGCCCGCGCCGACGATCACGATGTCGTGCCGCGCGTCGACGGCCGGTGCCGCCTGCCTGCCGCCTTGCACGACCCGCGAGGCGAGCGCGCGCAGGTCGTAGCCGGCCGCAGCGGCCGTCGCGACGATGTCGTTCAGCGGGCGCAGGCCGGCTTGCGACAGCGCCCACAGCGTGGCCGAACGCGTGCCGCTGCGGCAGTACGCGAGCACCGGGCCTTCAAGCGACGCGACGAGCGCGCCGAACTGCGCGGCCTGGTCGTCGGTTACCTTGCCCGTATCGACCGGCAGGTAATGCACGTCGATGTCGAGCGGCGCGGCGGCCGCGCGGATCTCGGTGACGGTCGGCTGGTCGGGGCCTTCGCCGTCGGGGCGGTTGCAGATGATCGCGCGGATGCCGGCCGCGTGAAGCGCGGGCAGGTCGGCCGCCGCGATCTGCGGCGAGACCGACAGCGCGTCGGTCAGCTTGCGGATGGTCATGTCGGGGTTCTCCGGGTGGGGCGCGCGGCTCAGATCGCGTCGAGCGGGATCTTCAGGTAGCGCACGCCGTTGTTTTCGGGCTCGGGCAGGTGGCCGGCGCGCATGTTGACCTGCACGGACGGCAGCATCAGCACCGGCATCGCGAGCGTGGCGTCGCGCGCGGTGCGCATCGCGACGAAATCGTCCTCGGTCACGCCGTCCTTCACGTGCACGTTCGCGTGGCGCTGCTCGGCCACGGTCGTCTCGAACTGCACGTCGCGGCCGCCTGGCTGGTAGTCGTGGCACAGGTACAGGCGCGTGTCGGGCGGCAGGCCGAGCACGCGCGCGATCGAGCGGTACAGCGTGCGCGCGTCGCCGCCCGGGAAGTCGCAGCGCGCCGTGCCGTAGTCGGGCATGAACAGCGTGTCGCCGACGAAGGCCGCGCGCTGCGTCGCGTCGTCGACGCAGTAGGTCATGCACGCGGGCGTGTGGCCCGGCGTATGCAGCGCGCGGATCGTCAGCGCGCCGAGCGCGAGCGTGTCGCCGTCGTCGAGCAGCCGGTCGAACTGGCGGCCGTCCTGCGCGAAGCCGGGGCCCGCGTTGAACAGCGTGCCGAACACGTGCTGCACGCGGCGCACGTGCGAACCGATCGCGATCCGGCCGCCGACGTGTTCCTTCAGGTACGGCGCGGCCGACAGGTGGTCGGCGTGCACATGGGTTTCCAGCAGCCAGTGCACGTCCGCGCCGAGTTCGGCGACGCGGGCGATCAGACGGTCGGCGCTGGCCGTGTGCGTGCGGCCGGATTTCGGGTCGTAGTCGAGCACGCTGTCGATCAGCGCGCACGCGCGGCTCGCGGTATCGAGCAGCAGATAGCTGACGGTGTGGGTCGCCGGGTCGAAAAAGCCTTCGACCGACAGGGTGGTGGCATCGCTCACGGGGTGTCCTCGATCGGGTTCTGCATCTTTCATCGGGATCGGTAATTCAAGAAGCGTGCCAGCCTGCATCGCAGTGCCGGCCGATCTGCCAGGGACTTGATTTGGTTCGGGTTTTGGGCGCGGCCGCGGCGATGCACCGGCGTCGGCGGCATCCGTCCGACACCGTGGACTGCCATAACTGGCAGTGTCGTGGCAGAATTGGCAGTCCGCCTGGCAGTTCGTCAGGCAGCCCCGTCACCGAGCGTCCGCATGAATCCGCACGACACCATCCCGATCGTCCCCGCGCCGCGCCACGACGTCATGCCCGACGTGCGCGCGCTCGTTGCGTATCTCGAGCAGGATCCGCAGCCGATGATCGTCGTCGATCCCGACTACCGCATCCTCGCGGCGAACGATGCGTACCGGCGCCAGTTCGGCGTGGCAGGCGTCGAGCACGTGGGCCGGCACTGCTTCGAGGTCTCGCATCACTACGACGTGCCGTGCGACCAGGCCGGCGAGCATTGCCCGATGAAGCAGGCGCTCGAATCGCGCGGACTGAACCGCGTGCTGCACATCCACCACACGCCGCGCGGCCCCGAGCATGTCGACGTCGAATTGCGGCCGATCTTCGATGCGCACGGCAACGTGATCGCGTACGTCGAGCGGCTGACGACGGTGCGCAGCGCGTCCGCGCAGCCGAGCGCGGAAGGGCTCGTCGGCGGCGCCGATGCGTTCAATGCGGCGCTCGGCGCATTGCAGCGCGTGGCGCCCTCGATGCTGCCGGTGCTGCTGCTCGGCGAATCGGGCACCGGCAAGGAACTGTTCGCCCGTGCATTGCACGAGGCGAGCGATCGCGCGATGGGGCCGTTCGTCGTCGTCGATTGCTCGGGGATCGCCGAGACGCTGTTCGAGAGCGAACTGTTCGGTTACGAGAAGGGCGCGTTCACGGGGGCGAACCAGCGCAAGCCGGGCCTCGTCGAGACCGCGCAGGGCGGCACGCTGTTTCTCGACGAGATCGGCGACGTGCCGCTGCCGATGCAGGTGAAGCTGCTGCGGCTGATCGAGTCCGGCACGTTCCGCCGCGTCGGCGGCGTCGAGGCGCTGCGCGCGGATTTCCGGCTGGTCGCGGCGACGCACAAGCCGCTGCGCGAGATGATCGACGACGGCCGGTTCCGGCAGGATCTCTACTACCGGATCAACGCATTTCCGATTCCGTTGCCGGCGTTGCGCGACCGGCGCGGGGACGTCGCGCTGCTGGCCGAGTCGATCCTGCGGCGGATCGCGAATGCGCGCGCCAGCGCGGGCGACGCGGGCGCGCGGCCGTTCGCGGCCCGGCCGTTCGTGCTGACCGAGCGCGCGCGTGCGTGCCTCGATGCGTATGCGTGGCCGGGCAACATCCGCGAGCTGCGCAACGTGCTCGAACGCGCGTGCCTGTTCGCGGACGACGGGACGATTCGCGTCGAGCATCTGCCGGCCGAACTGGTTGTCGCATCGGCGGTGCCGCAGGAGGGGGCGGCTGGTGTGCTGACGGATGCCGAACTCGTGCGGATCGCAAGCGGGTTCGCCGGCACGCGCAAGGCACTGGCCGAACGGACGGGAATGAGCGAGCGGACGCTGTACCGCCGCCTGAAGGCGCTCGGGCTCGGGTCGCGCGGCGGGTGAGCGGGGCGCATCGAACGGGTGGCGGCGCGATGGGCCCACGCGGATAATGGCGCGTTCAATCCGGGGTCGTCTTCATTCATGAAACAGGTCTTTGCCGCGAGCCGCTGGCTCGCCGTTGCCGCCGTCGCGTCGTGGCTCAACCCGGTGCAGGCTGCCGAAACCAAGTGGACCGACGCGGCCGGCGCACATGCCGTCACGTTCGCGACCACCGAACAGGGCGACGACGTGCATCTCCGGGTGGTCGGCACGCTGAACGGGCAGCCCGACTGGTCGGTGCGTGACGACGTGACCGAATGCGGCGAGGACAAGGTGCTCGACGTCGTGCCCGCGTCGGTCGAGATGCCGGACCTGCTCGGCAACGGCCGCAGGCAGTTCCTGTTTGCGTACAAGATCGGCTGCCGCGGCGACGTCAGTCCCGATGCGGTCAAGTACTTCCTGATCGACCAGGGGAAAAAGTACGTACTGCGCGGCGAGGAAGTGCTGACGCACCGGGGCAAGCGTTTCGACGGCGGCGCGGCGCCCGTGCCGAATGCGGACCTGAAAGCCCAACCCGCGTTCCTGCGCTACATGACGAAGCATTGGCACGGGATCAGCGTGCGCGACTATCAATAGGCTCGCGCTCGGCGGTCGCGACGGTGCGTGCGATACGCGCCTGTCGAGGAGCGTAGAACATGCCGCACGATAAGAAATCATGGCAGTACGACGATTAATTATCGTTTTACGATAATTATCGGTGTACACTCGACGCACGTTCATTCCCCGTCGAGGACTTCGCATGCATTCCGATCGCATTGCCCGTATCAGCCAGTGCATGGCTGCCGTCACGATGTCGTTGATCGTCGGCCTGTTGGTGCTTAACGCAGCGTTCTGGGCCTTTCCGTCGTTGATCCTGACTCGTACTGGGCCCGGGTTTGCATTCGGCTTGTCCGACGCGGTGATCTCCAACCTGAACGTCGACGTCGCTGCGTTCCCGTGGTGGCAGAAGGTCGGCGGCTTTCTGTTGTCGGGCGTACCGCTCGTCGCGCTTGTGCATGGCCTGCGTCACCTGCGTCTGCTGTTCCGCACGTATGCGCACCGCGACTACTTCTCCGCGCAAGCGGCCGGCCATCTAGGCAAGACCGGGCGCGCGATCGGCCTGTGGGTATTGCTGAGCGTACTGTGCGAACCGCTCCTCAGTATGTGGGCGACGATGCTCGAACCGGTCGGCCAGCGCATGGTCAGCATCGGCTTCGGTCTGCCGTACGTCGTCGCGCTGTTCACCGCGGCCTGCATTGCCGTGATCGCACACATCCTCCGGCAGGCGAGTACGCTCGATGCCGAGCATCGCCAGTTCGTCTGAGGCGCGCCATGTCGATCGTGGTCAAGCTCGATGTGATGCTCGCGACGCGCAAGGTCCGCTCGAAGGATCTCGCGGCGGCCGTCGGCATCACCGAACAGAATCTGTCGCTGCTCAAGCAAGGGAAGGTCAAGGGCATCCGTTTCGCGACGCTCGAGGCGATCTGCCGCTATCTCGACTGCCAGCCCGGCGACCTGCTCGCGTTCAGCGATGACGGCGTCGGCGAGCCGGACTGACACGTCGCAACCGTCAGGTGCCGAGGTGGCGGGGCGCCGCCGGTCGCGCGTCGTTGCGCTTGCCGTGCGCCGCGCACGGGTTGCAAAGGGTGAAGCGGGCGGCACGCGGGCAATCCGCCCGCCGCCCGCATCGTCATGCGCTCAACGCGCTCGACGTGTTCATTGCGCAGGCGCAAGCTGCGCCATCGCGTCCCGCACGAAGCCGATCAACGTGTCGTCGATCCACGAATCCTGCGTCAGTGACGGCTCGTTCATCATCGCGTGGCGGAATTTCGCATGCGTGGCCGGATCGGTGCCGGCATAGCTGCAGAACAGCGCGAGCCAGCGCTGCGCGAGCGCGCGGCCTTCCGGTGAATTCGGCCTGGCGCCCGCATCGATCGCGTCGCGCACGTCGCCCATCAGTTGCGGCCATGCCATCGCGCTTTCACCGTAGTGGGCCCGCATGAAGCGGATCTCGTCCGGCGCGAGATACTTCTCGAAGATCCGCATCTTGGTTTCCGACGACGCGCGCAGCACATAGTCGCGCAGCGCGGTCGAAATGCCGATCTTCGACTGCATCGCCGGTTCGTGTTCGTGCATCAGGTTCAGCTTCGCCAGCAGCCGCGGGTCGTTGTTCGTGTCGCGCACGAGCAGCGCCATCCAGCGGCCGGCGAGCACACGGGTGCGGTCGTCCTCGGCGGGCACGCCCGCGTCGTGCAGCGCGCGAACTTCATCGACGAGCGCGATCCATTCGGCGTCGCCCGCCTGGCTCTTCTGGTACATCGGCAGGCGCGCGAGTTCTTCCTCGGAAAAATATTTGTCGTACACGGTCATCAACTCCAGTGTGGTGAGCCAATCAGCCAGCTCCGGCTCCGTACCCGCGGCAAGCTGCGCATGCAGGCTGACGAGCCGCTCGCGCAGCTGCGCGGTCTGCGCAAGCTGACGGTCGAGCAGCGCGATCTGCTTCGCGACGAGCTCGACGAGCGGGGTGTCGGGCTGGTTCAGGTGGTCGCCGATTTCGGTGAGCGACAGGCCGAAGCGACGCAGCGCCTGGATCTGGTGGAGCCGGGCGATGTCGTGGCGGTCGTACAGCCGGTAGCCGTTGTCGGCGCGCGCCGAAGGCGTCAGCAGACCGATCGCGTGATAGTGATGAAGCGTGCGGACGGTCAGCCCGCTGCGTTTCGCCAGTTCTCCCACTTTCAGTCGCATTCGTTCCTCCGTTCGGTACGCACACTGGAGTCTCGAACGTTACGCTACGTGAGGGTCAAGCGGAAGATCGGGAATCGGGTGCGCGGGGGAATTTCGCGCGCACCCGATGGCAGGGCCGGCTTATTGCGGCGCAGGCGGGGTGTCGGCGGTGGTGGCGCGTGCTTGCTGGCCGGTTGGGTTGTCGGCCGCCTTGTCGGTCTTGCCGGACGGGCCGGACTTGTCGGCCTGGTCGACCGGCGGCGTGCCCATCGCCTGGTAAAGCCGTGCGGTATCCGCGAACCGCGCGCCGGTCGCACGGATCTCGTCGAGCCGCGCGTTGCGATACTGCAGCTCGCTGGCGCGCGCGGCCGATGGCGGCAGTGCGCCGAGCCGCACGCGGGCCGCCGCGTCGTCGTAAGCGCCGCGCGCGGACAGCGCGGCGCGGGACGACGCGTCGAGCGCCTCCGCATCGTGCTCGAGCGCCGCGAGCGCATCGGCGACGTTCTGGAACGCGCCGAGCACGGCCTGCTTGTACTGGTCGACCGCGGCCTCGTAGGTCGCCTTCGCCGCGCGGCGCTGCGCGAGCAGGGCACCGCCGTGGAAGATCGGCTGGCTCAGCGATGCGCCGATGTTCCAGATCGAACCGGCGCCCGACAGCATCGTCGGCCAGCTGAAGCCGCCTTTACCCATCGCAGCCGACAGCGACAGCTGCGGGAACATCTGCGCGGTCGCGAGGCCCACTTCGGCCGCCGCCGCTTTCAGCCCCGCGTCGGCCGCCTGGATGTCCGGGCGGCTTTGCAGCAGGTCCGACGGCACGACGACGGGCACCTGTTCGGGCAGGTGCAGATCGGCGAGCGTGAGGTCGGCCGGCGGCCGGTCGGGCGTGCGGCCGACCAGCACCGCGAGCGCATGGCGTGCCGAGTCGCGTTGCTGGCGCAGCGCGGGCAGGCTCGCCGCGAACGTGTCGGCGCTTTGCCGCGCGTTCAGTGCGTCGCTGCGCGAGGCGGAACCGAGCGCGTAGCGGCGTTCGGCATCGTGCGCCTGGTCATTGGCGAGCGCGACGAGCCGCTCGGTCGTGTTGATCTGCGCATTCAGCACCGACACCGTGATCGACGCGGTGACGATGTTCGCGGCCAGCGCGCGCCGCGCGGATTCGAGCTGGAACGCGCTGACGTCGACGCGTCGCGCCAGCGCGCGGTTCGCGAAACGCGACACGCCGAACAGGTCGATCGTGTAGCTCGCCTGCAGCTGCCCGACGAACGTGTCGTACAGCAGTGTCGGCGCGCCGAGCGCGGGAATCGGCACGCCGAGTGCGCGCTGGCGCGTGGCCTGGCCGCCCGCTTCGATCGACGGCAGCATCGAGCTGCCGATCTGCCCGCGCAGCTGTTCGCGCGCGGCATCGAGCGAGTGCGATGCTGCGCTCAACGTCGGGCTGTTGCGCAGACCTTCATCGACGAGCGCATTCAGCGCATCGGAGCGGTACTGTTTCCACCAGTCCGGCACCGGTTGCGCGCCGACCTCGAACTGCTGCGCGACGCCTTGCGCGGACACGGTCTGCTGGACTTGCGGCGTGGTGCCGTAGTGCGCGGGAGACGGCATCGCGGGCGGCTCGCCGCTCGGCGCGAACCAGGAACAGCCCGCGAGCGGGCCGGCGAGGCTCGCCACGGCGAGTGCCCGCACGGCTTGGGTTTTCAGGTTCATCGATCGATCCATGGTCAGGCTCCCGACGGCGCGGCCGGCGTGCTGCTGCCAGGCGGCGGGCCGTCCTGCGGGTCGCGTTCGTCGTGCTTCACGCGGAACCACGTCGCATACAGCGCGGGCAGGTAGAACAGCGTCAGCACGGTCGCGCTCGTGATGCCGCCCATCAGCGCGGTCGCCATCGGCCCGAAGAAGTTCGAGCGCAGCAGCGGGATCAGCGCGAGCACGGCGGCCGCGGCCGTCAGCGTGATCGGGCGGAAGCGCCGCACGGTCGCGCCGATGATCGCGTCGATGCGACGGTGGCCGACCGCGATGTCCTGTTCGATCTGGTCGACGAGGATCACCGAGTTGCGCATGATGATCCCGAACATCGCGATTACGCCGAGCATCGCGACGAAGCCGAACGGCTGGCCGAACAGCAGCAGCGTGGCGACCACGCCGATCAGCCCGAGCGGCGCGGTCAGCACGACCATCAGCACGCGCGAGAAGCTCTGCAGCTGGATCATCAGCAGCGTGAACACGGCGATCGCCATCAGCGGCATCTGCGCATTGATCGACTTCTGCGCCTTCGCGCTTTCCTCGACCGAGCCGCCGATGTTGATCTGATAGCCGACCGGCAGCTGCGCGCGCAACGCGTTCAGCTTCGCGTCGACCGCGTGCGTGACGTCGATGCCCTGCGCGCCGGCGCGCACGTCCGACTGCACGGTGATGGTCGGCTGGCGGTCGCGCTCCCATACGACGCCGTATTCGAGCGTCGGCTTGAAGCGGCCGAGCGAGCCGAGCGGCACCGGGCCGTTCGGGGTCGGCAGCGCGAGGCCCGCCAGCTTCGCGGGGTCGACACGGTCGGCCCGCGGCGCGCGCAGGTCGACCGCGATCAGCTTGTCGCGCTCGCGGTACTGCGTGACGGTCGTGCCGGACAGCGTCATCGCGAGGAAGCTCGATACATCCTGCGACGTGACGTTCAGCTCGCGTGCCTTCTTCTGGTCGATCTCGAAGCGCACCGAGCGCTCGGCCGGCTCGTCCCAGTCGAACTGCACGTTGACCGTGCGCGCGTCGCCGCGCATCGTCGCCGCGACTTTCTCGGCGATCGAGCGAACCGTCGCGATGCTGTCGCCGCTCACGCGGAACTGCACCGGGTAGCCGACCGGCGGGCCGTTCTCGAGCCGCGACAGCCGCCAGCGCACGGCCGGGAACTGCTCGCGCAACGTGGTTTCGAGCCAGGTCGCGAGCTTCTCGCGGTCCTTCACCGATTTCGCGGTGATCACGAACTGCGCGAAGTTCGGCAACTGAAGCTGCTGGTCGAGCGGCAGGTAGAAGCGCGGCGCGCCGCTGCCGACGAAGTTCACCGAATGATCGATCTCGGGACGCTTGTCGATCACTTTCTCGAGGCGTTCGGTCTCGCGCAGCGTCGCCGCGAACGACCCGCCTTCGGGCAGCCGCAGGTCGACGAGCAGCTCGGGGCGGTCGGAACTCGGGAAGAACTGCTGCGGCACCAGCGAGAAGCCCATCAGCGCGACGACGAAGAGCGCGCCGGTGATCAGCAGCACGACGAAGCGCCGCTCGATGCACCAGTCGATCCAGCCGCGCAGCCGCCGGTAGAAACGCGTGTCGTAGATGTCGTGCTCGTGGTCTTCCGGCAGGTGCGCCTCGTGCGCGTGCCGCTTGCGCTCAGGCAGCAGGTGGAAGCCGAGCAGCGGGATCAGCACGACCGCCGCGAACCACGACGCGATCAGCGCGATCGCCGACACCTCAAAGATCGAGCGCGTGTATTCGCCGGTGCTCGATTTCGCGAGCGCGATCGGCAGGAAACCCGACACGGTGACGAGCGTGCCGGTCAGCATCGGGAACGCGGTGCTCGTATAAGCGAACGCGGCGGCGCGTGCGCGCGTGTAGCCCTGTTCGAGCTTCACGGCCATCATCTCGACCGCGATGATCGCGTCGTCGACGAGCAGCCCGAGCGCGAGCACGAGCGTGCCGAGCGACACCTTGTGCAGGCCGATGTCGAACAGGTACATGAAGAGCGCGGTGACCGCGAGCACGACCGGAATCGAGATCACGACCACCATCCCGGTGCGCAGGCCGAGCGACACGAGGCTCACGACCAGCACGATCGCGACGGCTTCGGCGACGGCCTCGAGGAAGTCGTCGACCGAATGCTCGACCGCGTGCGGCATGCTCGACACCAGCGTCAGCTTGAGACCGGCGGGCAGTTGCGCCTGCAGGTCCTTCGATTCCGCGTCGAGTGCCTTGCCGAGCCGGATCACGTCGCCGCCGGGTTGCATCGTGACGCCGATGCCGAGCACAGCCTTGCCGCCAGCACGCATCTGCGTGACGACCGGATCGTCGTAGCCGCGCTTCACCGTCGCGAGATCGCCGAGCCGGAAGGTGCGGCCGTTGATGCGGATCAGCGTGTCGGCGATCGCGTCGACGTTGTCGAACTGGCCGCTCGGCCGCACGAACACGCGATCGTCGGCGGTCGTCAGCGTGCCCGCCGACGAGATGTCGTTCTGCGCGTTGATCGCCTGCCCGAGCTGCTGCGGCGAGATGCCGAGGCGCGTGAGCTGCGCGTTGTTGACCTCGATGAAGATCCGCTGGTCGGGGTCGCCGAAATAGTCGACCTTGCCGACGCCCGGCACGCGCAGCAGCACGGTGCGCAGCTGGTCCGCGTAGTCGTGGAGCTGCGCGGGCGTGAAGCCGTCGCCTTCGAGCGTCCAGATGTTGGTGTAGACGTCGCCGAATTCGTCGTTGAAGAACGGGCCCTGCACGCCGGGCGGCAGCGTATAGCCGATGTCGCCGACTTTCTTGCGGATCTGGTACCAGGTCTCGGGCACGTCCTTCACGGGCGCCGAATCCTTCATCGTGAAGAAGATCAGCGATTCGCCGGGGCGCGAATAGCTGCGCAGGAAGTCGATGGCCGGCGTTTCCTGCAGCTTGCGGCCGATCCGGTCGGTCACCTGTTCCTGCACCTGCCGCGCGGTCGCGCCGGGCCAGAAGGTGCGGATCACCATCACGCGGAACGTGAACGGCGGGTCTTCGGACTGCGCGAGGCGGGTGTACGCGAGGATGCCCGCGAGCGTCGCGAGCGCGATCAGGTAGACGACCAGCGCCTGGTGGCGCAGCGCCCACGCCGACAGGTTGAAGCGGCCTTCTTCGTAGGAAACGCTCACGATGCGAAGTCCTCCGGATGCAGCGGCGCGATCGCGCGGACCTTCTCGCCCGCGCTGACCGTGTGCACGCCCTGCAGCACGACGCGTTCGCCGGGCTGCAGCCCGTGCGACACCGTCACCGTGCGCTCGTTGAAGCGCGCGACGTCGACGCGGCGCAGTTCGAGCGTGTCGTCCTTCGCGCGCACGACCCACACGGCCGGTTGCGGGCCGTCGTGGAACAGCGCGGTCGCGGGCAGCGTGATCGACGGCGCGTCGCCGGCGGCCGGTGCGCCGTCGAACGCGACGCTGGCCGTCATCCCGAGGCGGATTGCCGGATCGGGCGCGGCGAGCGTGAGCTTCACGCGATAGGTGCGGCTCTGCGGATCGGCGGCAGGTGCCACTTCGCGCACCTTCGCGGCGAACTGGCGGCCCGGCAGCGACGGCAGCGTGACGGTGGCCGTGTGGCCGGGCGTGAGCGACGCGAGCGCCGCTTCAGGCACGTCGCTGACGACGTCGACGTCGCCCGACCACGCGAGCTGGTAGACGGCCTGGCCGGCCGACACGTTCTGGCCGGTGTCGGCCTGTTCGGCGGTGATGTAGCCGGCGTGATCGGCGACGAGCGTCGCGTAGCGGAGCTGGTTCTTCGCGAGCGCGAGCTGCTGCTGCGCCTGGTCGCGCTGCGCGAGCGCCGACGTGTAGCTGTTTTCCGTCTGCTCGAGCTGGGCGGTCGCGATCAGGTTTTCACGTGCCTGCGCGCGATCGCGGTCGAGCTGCTGCTTTGCGAACGCGAGGCTGTGCGTCGCGGCATCGAGTTGCGCCTGCGCGCTCGCGGCGTTCTTCTCGACGTCGGACGGATCGAGCAGCGCGACGACCTGGCCGACCTTGACCGTATCGCCTAGGCGCACCTTGCGCTCGATGATCTTGCCGGCGATGCGGAACGACAGCGGGGTGGCGTAGCGCGGCTGGATGTCGCCGGGGAGCGTGCGGGCGACCGCGGCGTCGTCGGCATGGGCGGGTAGCGCGACGACCGGGCGCGGGGCGGGCGGCGCGGATTCTTTCGGATGACAGGCGGACAGGACGAGCGCGGCGCCGATCAGCAGCGCGGCGCGGGAACCGGAGCGATTCACGAAACCCCCAGATGAGGTGAGAGCGAGAGCGGAACGAAGCCGGCAAGCGCGACGGGCGCTTGCCCCGAGCGGCGCCGGCACGGGCGCGCGGACAAGATCTTTCGGAAACTGTGGCGAATTCTAATACACACCTGTATCCGAATGCAAAGATGAATCCGAAAGGTAAATAGTGCTAGACTGCGCGCCATGAAACCACAGCGCTTAACTCGCGAGCAGAGCAGGGACCAGACGCGCGAACGTCTGCTGATTGCCGCGCACCGTATTTTTCTGAAGAAAGGCTATGTGGCCGCGAGCGTCGAGGACATCGCGGCAGCGGCCGGCTATACGCGCGGCGCGTTCTACTCGAATTTCAGCAGCAAGTCCGACCTGTTGCTGGAGTTGCTGGAGCGCGACCACGCGGAAGTGCAGGCCGACTTCCAGGCGATCTTCGACGGGGGCGGATCGCGCGAGCAGATGGAGTCGATGGCGCTCGCGTATTACCGGACGCTGTTTCAGGACGACGAATATTCGCTGCTGTGGGGTGAGGCGAAGCTGCAGGCGGCGCGCGACGCGAAGTTCCGCGTGCGCTTCAACCAGTTCCTGCACGGCAAGCGCCTGCAGATGGCCGAGTTCATCAAGCGTTTCGCCGAGCGCGCGGGCACGCCGCTGCTGTTGCCGGCGGAGACGCTGGCATTCGGGCTGATGTGCCTGTGTGACGGCGTGCAGTCGTACTACACGGCCGATCCGCAGCACGTGTCGGCCGAGGTGGCCGAATCGGTGCTCGCGGGGTTCTTCGCGCGCGTGGTGCTCGGGCGCGCGCCGGACTGAGCCAGCCCCGGCGTCGAGCCGCGCTCGCGCTGCCGGGGGCGAATCGCCCGGTCAGCGCTCGCCGGTCATCCGCCGGTACGCATCGAGCAGCGACGTCTTGTAGACGACCCCCGCGAGCGTCGGCTCGGCTTCGCTTTCGATCACCGGCAGGCGTTCGCCCTGGAACGCCATGAAGCGTTCGAGCGCGGTGGCGAGCGGCATGTCGGGCGTGAGCAGCGGAAACGGCGTGTGCGCGTAATGCGCGGCCGTCTTGTCGGTCGTGTCCCGCTTGTCGAGCAGGTCGGACGTGATGTCCTTCAGTGCGACCGCACCGCGAAAACGCCCGGTGTCGTCGGTCACGTACAGATACTTCACCGGATATTCGAGAAACACGCGGGTCATGTCGGCGACGCTCGCCGTGAGCGGCACGACCGTCTGCGCGGGCTGGATCAGCTCGCGCATCTGCGTGGTGCGGATCCGGCTGCGTTCCTCGGCATCCTGGTGGTGATGCAGCGTGATCTCGTACATCGACGTCGTCCCGGTCGCGCGCGCGACGAAGTACGCGAATACGCAGGACGCCAGCAGCGGCAGCACGACCTGGTAGCTGAGCGTCATCTCGAAGATCATCAGGATCGCCATCAGCGGCGCCTGCGTGGCGCCCGTCAGGAACGCGCCCATCCCGACGATCGCGTACGCGAAGTACGCCGACGTATGGCCGGGCCACACGGCTTGCATCGCGAGCCCGAACAGCGAGCCGAACACCGCGCCGACGAACAGCGTCGGCGTGAACACCCCGCCGATCGCGCCGGAGCCGACGGTGGCGGAGGTCGCGATCACCTTGAACACGAGCACCGCGACGAGTGCCTGCCAGGTCCACGGCGAATGGAGGATGTGGTTCACCACGCTGTAGCCGTTGCCCCACACGTCCGGCACCCATACCGAGATCACGCCGACGACGAGGCCGCCGAGCGCGAGCCGCACGGGCAGCGGCACGGGCAGCCGCTTGAACTGGTTCTTCGAGGCATCGAGCAGGTGCAGGAACTGCGGCGCGAGCACGCCGCACAGCGCGCCGAGCACGACGAACAGCAGCACTTCGGGGCCGGTGACGGCCGGAAACACCGGCATCTCGTACGGCGGCCGGTAGCCGCCGAATTCGCGCATCACGATGTTCGCGACGACCGACGCGACGATCATCGGCCCGAGACTTTCCATGGCGATGCCGCCGAGCACGATCTCCGATACGAAGAAGGCGCCGGCGATCGGCGCGTTGTACGCGGACGTAATGCCGGCCGCCGCCCCGCACGCGACCAGCAGGCGCAGGCGCGGAGGGTCGAAGTGCGCGAAGCGGCCGACGAGCGACGCGGCGAGCGCCGCGAGCTGCACCATCGGGCCTTCGCGGCCGATCGAGCCGCCGCTGCCGATCGTCAGCAGCGACGAGACGCTGCGCCACAGACTCTGGCGGACCGGCACGACGCCGTTGCCGAGCGCGACCGATTCCATGTAGTCGGTCTTGCCGGCTTTCTTGTCGCCGCGGGTCGCGAGCAGCAGCACGCAGCCGGCAAGGAAGCCGCCGGCCGCCGGCATCCAGAATCGCACGTACCACGGCAGGCGCTTGGCCATCTGCACGAAGCTGCCGCTTTGCCCTGAGATCAGGTGCTGCATCAGGTCGATGCCTTCGCGGAACGCCATCGTGGCAAAGGCGCCGCCGACGCCGACGATGGCCGACCAGATCAGCATCGTATGGGCGTCCGACAGGCGGAACAGCGTTTGGGCGCGAGTGCGCAGCTTCAGCAGGAAAGAGAGCACGGCTGAACGAGGGCGATGGAAAACGACGCGAAGCATAGCACTGCGCCGCGCCCGCGGGACCATCCCGTCGGGCGCGGCGCGCGAAGTGTCACGGGCGGGCAACTCAGCCAAGCCAGTGCTGCACGGCCCAGGTGATCCCGTAGCCGCCGGCGATCAGCCACACGTACAGGATCAGGCCGGTCATCAGCGCACGCGGGCCGGCTGCGCGGATCTGCGCGACGCGGGTTTCGATGCCGAGCGCGGTCATCGCCATCGTCAGCGCGAAGGTGTCGAGCACGTTCAGCGTGTGGGTGACGTCGGTGGGCAGCACGTTCAGCGAATTGACGATCACGAAGCCGAGGAAACCGAGCGCGAACCAGGGCACGGCCACCTTGCGCTTGCCTTGCGCGCCGCCGGCGGTGGCGCGTGCCGAGCGGGCGAGCCACCAGCCGAGCACCAGCAGCACCGGAACCAGCAGCATCACGCGGGTCATCTTGACGATCGTCGCGATGTGCGCGACCTGCGGGCTGATGTCGCTCGCCGCGCCGACCACCTGCGCGACCTCGTGGATCGTGCCGCCGAAGAACAGGCCGAGGCCGGCCGGATCGAGATTCAACAGCCCGGCGTGATACGCGATCGGGTACAGGAACATCGACAGCGTGCCGAACAGCACGACGCTGCCCACGGCCATCGCGCTCTGATGCGGCTTCGACTGCAGCGTCGACTCGAACGCGAGCACCGCGGCCGCGCCGCAGATCGCGCTGCCGGCGGCGGTCAGCAGGGCCGAATCGCGGTCGAGCTTCATGATCTTCATGCCGGCCCAGGTGCCGATCACGAGCGTGCTGACGACGACCAGCACCGACACCGTCAGGCCCGGCAGGCCGACCTGCGCGATTTCCTGCAGGCTCACGCGCAGCCCGAAGAACGCGACCGCGATGCGCAGCAGCTTGCGCGCGGAGAAGTTGACGCCGGCCGCCCAGCTGGCCGGCATGCCGTCGCGCAGCGCGTTGCCGTACAGCGCACCGGCGACGATGCCGACGATCAGCGGCGACAGGCCGAGCCCCGCGATCGCGGGAAGCTGGGACAGGCTCGTGACGGCGGCGGCGAACAGCGCGACGAACAGCACGCCGTTCAACTGGCCGCGCATCGACGGCGCGGCGGGGCTGAGATGGGGAGTCGGGGCAGTGGACATGGAAGCACCGTGATTGAGCGTGTTGCGATGCTGTAATCCTAATTTCGTTATATCGATATGAAAAATTGTGATTTGTGACGTAAACTATCCGGAAAGCCGATAATTTATCCCCATGACCCCGGATCAACTGATAACGTTCGCCGCCGTCGCCGAGCACCTGAACATCAGCCACGCCGCCGTGGCGCTGCATCTGTCGCAGCCGGCCGTGTCGGGCCAGTTGCGGCTGCTGCAGGACGAATTCGGCGAGCCGCTGTACCAGCGCGAAGGTCGTGGCATCCGCCTGACCCCGGTTGGCGAACAGCTCGCGCAGTACGCGAAGGCGCAGCGCGACACCTTTGCACAGGCGCGCGCGTTTCGCGACGCGGTGCGCGGCCTCGAGGCCGGCACGCTGCGCATCGGCGCGAGCACGACGCCCGCGAGCTACCTGCTGCCGTACCTGATCGCGGCGTTCCAGCCGCGCGCGCCGCGCGTGGCGATCCACACGATGAGCGGCAACACGGCCGACGTGGTCGCGGCGCTGCCGACGCTCGATATCGCGATGATCGAAGGGCCGCCCGGCGAGGCGCTGCCGCCGGGCACCGCGGTGCATGCGTGGCGCGAGGACGAGATCGTGGCAATCGTGCCGACCGGGCATCCGCTGGCCGCGCCCGAATACGCGTCGGGGGTCACGCTTGAAGCGCTGGCCGCCCATCCGCTGGTGTTGCGCGAGGCGGGCTCCGCCGTGCGGCAGCTCGTCGAGCGCGCGTTTGCGCATGGCGCGGCGCCGATGCGCGTCGCGTTCGAGATCGCGGGCGTCGAGGCCGTGAAGGAAGCCGTGCGCGCCGGGATGGGGGTCGGGTTCGTGTCCGCAATGTCGCTGCGTCACGACGATGCCGCGCTCGTGCTGCGCTCGCTCGCGCCCGCGCCGCTCACACGTCACTTCTCCATCCTCGTGCCGCACGGCGGCGCGCCGTCGCGGGTCGCCGCGCAATTCCTCGAGATGAGCCTCGCGCACGACCTCGCCTGAGCGGCCGAACCCGGCCCGGGCACGCGCGATGCGGGCCATCGGGTGCGCGCTCGCGTCGGGTTCCGTCTTAGGGATTTCCTCTATGGTGTGGGTCCGACGCGAAGCGCACCATCCGTCTCAAGCAAATGGAACCGGTTCCAGTCCGGTGAAAAGGGCAACATGACAGACATCGTGATCGTGGCGAGCGCATTCGGGATGGACCGCGTGCGTCAGGAGGGCCACAGCGCATTCGTCGCGACCGCGGCGGCATCCGGTGCGACCGGCTTCGAGGTGCGGCGCGAACTCTTCGCGTCGGAAGACGACGCGGCACCCGGCGCGCTGGCCGCGCTCGGCGCGCAACTGACCAGCCACGGGCTGTGGTCGGTCTATTCGACGCCGGCCAACCTGTATACCGAAACGGGCGCGCTCGATGCGGACGCATTGCGCAGCACACTCGTGGAAGCCGACGCGCTCGGTGCGCGCTTCGTGAAATTCCAGCTCGGCGGTTTCGCCGGCGACGCGCATGCGGCCGACATCGTCGCGCTGTCGCGCGGCGCGCGGGCCCGCGTGGTGGTCGAGAACGGCCAGCTTCCGGTCGGCGGCGCGCTCGCGCAGTTCCGCGGGCTGTTCGACGCGCTGGCCGCGGCCGGCATGCCCGATGCGCTCGGGATGACCTTCGACATCGGCAACTGGCAGTGGCCGGACGAAGCGCCGCTTGATTGCGCACAAGTACTCGCGCCGCATGTGGAATACATTCATTGCAAGGCAGTCGAGGGTGAGGGCGCGCGTCGTTTCGCCGCCGCACCGGCGCCGAACGACCCGCTCGTGACCGGCGTGCTCGCGGCGCTGCCGCAGCAGGCGCCGCGCGGCATCGAGTTTCCGTTCGACGCGGCCGACCTGGCGGGCGATGCGTGCCGACGCGTCGCGTGGCTCGCCACCGCGTGACGGCGGCAGGATCCTGGAGAGTTCATTCATGAAAGCAGCACTCGATGTCGTGACCTACGGCGAAGCGATGGCCATGTTCGTCGCGAACGAGCCCGGCCACCTCGCGCATGCGACGCAATTCGCGAAGCGGATCGCGGGCGCCGACTTGAACGTCGCAATCGGCCTGTCGCGGCTCGGTTTCCGGGTCGGCTGGATGAGCCGCGTCGGCCGCGATTCGTTCGGCGGTTACGTGCTCGACACGCTGGCGCGCGAAGGCATCGACGCGTCGTGCGTGACCGTCGACCCGCGTTACCCGACCGGCTTCCAGCTCAAGTCGCGCAACGACGACGGCTGCGACCCGACCGTCGAATATTTCCGCAAGGGCTCGGCCGCGAGCCACCTGTCGTGCGACGACTATGTGGCCGACTACGTGCTCGGCGCACGCCACCTGCACCTGACGGGCGTCGCCCCGGCGATTTCCGCGACGTCGTGCGAGCTCGCGTTCAGGCTGGCGCGTGAAATGCGCGCGGCCGGCAAGTCGATCTCGTTCGACCCGAACCTGCGCCCGACGCTGTGGCCGTCCGCCGACGTGATGGCGAAGACGCTGAACGCGCTCGCGTCGCTGGCCGACTGGGTGCTGCCGGGCATCGCCGAAGGGCGGCAACTGACCGGGCACGACACGCCGGCCGACATCGCGGGCTTCTACCTTGCGCAGGGCGCGCGCGGCGTCGTGATCAAGCTCGGTGCCGAAGGCGCGTACTACCGGACAGCCGACGGCCGTGACGGAACCGTGACCGGCGAGCGCGTGCAGCACGTCGTCGACACGGTCGGTGCCGGCGACGGCTTCGCGGTCGGCGTGGTCAGCGCGCTGCTGGAAGGCAAGACGATCGAGCAGGCCGTGGCGCGCGGCAACCGGATCGGCGCACTCGCGATCCAGGTGATCGGCGACTCGGAAGGGCTGCCGACCCGCGCCGCGCTCGATCGAATCGAAAACGTCAGCAATCGCGCCGATCGCTTAGAGGAAACCTTCACCGCGTAATGAGAGGCCGGACACGGCACAATCCTCGGACTCAATTCGTCGTGCTTGCGCACGGCAACATCCGGGACCGGGACGCGCGCCGAAGCGTGCGTTCCGACCGCGAAGCATGGGACCGGAGTAAGCGCTAAAGCGCTAACTCCGGTCGACCGCGAAGCATGGGACCAGAGTAAGCGCTAAAGCGCTAACTCTGGTCGACATAGGAGACATTCTGATGGCCAATACGCTTGCTGCCCGCCGCTGGTGGACGATCATGCCGATCGTCTTCATCACGTACAGCCTCGCCTACCTCGACCGCGCGAACTACGGGTTCGCGGCCGCGGCCGGCATCAACCAGGACCTCGGGATCAGCAAGGGCCTGTCGTCGCTGATCGGCGCGCTGTTCTTCCTCGGCTACTTCTTCTTCCAGATTCCCGGCGCGATCTACGCGGAACGCCGCAGCGTGAAGAAGCTCGTGTTCGTCAGCCTCATCCTGTGGGGCGCCTGCGCCGCGCTCACGGGCGTGGTCAGCAACATCCCGTCGCTGATGGCGATCCGCTTCGTGCTCGGCGTGGTCGAGGCGGCCGTGATGCCGGCGATGCTGATCTACATCAGCAACTGGTTCACGAAGAACGAGCGCTCGCGCGCGAACACGTTCCTGATTCTCGGCAACCCGGTCACCGTGCTGTGGATGTCGATTTTGTCGGGCTATCTCGTGCACGAATTCGGCTGGCGCCACATGTTCATCGCCGAAGGCGTGCCGGCCGTGCTCTGGGCCGTGTGCTGGTGGTTCCTCGTGCAGGACAAGCCGGCCGATTCGCCGTGGCTCAACGCGCAGGAAAAGCGCGACCTCGACGCCGCACTTGCGGCCGAGCAGGCCGCGATCAAGCCGGTACGCAACTATGGCGAGGCGTTCCGCTCGCCGGCCGTGATCAAGCTGTGCGCACAGTATTTCTGCTGGAGCATCGGCGTGTACGGCTTCGTGCTGTGGCTGCCGTCGATCGTCAAGAACGGCTCCGACCTCGGGATGGTCGCGACCGGCTGGCTGTCCGCGCTGCCGTATCTCGCCGCGACGATCGCGATGCTCGCCGCGTCGTGGGCGTCCGACAAGGTCGGCTCGCGGCGCGGTTTCGTGTGGCCGTTCCTGCTGATCGGCGCGGCCGCGTTCGCCGCATCGTATGCACTCGGCTCGTCGCATTTCTGGATCTCGTATGCGCTGCTGGTCGTGGCAGGCGCCGCGATGTACGCGCCGTACGGCCCGTTCTTCGCGATCGTGCCGGAACTGCTGCCGAAGAACGTCGCCGGTGGCGCAATGGCGCTGATCAACAGCATGGGCGCGCTCGGCTCGTTCGTCGGCTCGTACTTCGTCGGCTACCTGAACGGGGCGACCGGCTCGCCCGTCGCGTCGTACGCATTCATGAGCGCCGCGCTCGTCGCCGCGGTGATCCTCACGCTGTCCGTCAAACCCCAGGCGCGCGATCCGCATCCGCTCGCGACGCCGCTGCAAGGAAAATGAATCCGATGAAGCCCCGTATCGTCGCGTACAAGCCGCTACCCGATGACGTCCTCGCGTACCTGCGCGAGCATGCGGACGTCGTGCAGGCCGACGGCGCCGCAGCCCTCGCCGATGCGCTCGGCGACGCGGACGGCGCGATCGGCGCGAGCCTGAAGGTCACGCCGCAGATGCTCGACCGCGCGCCGCGGCTGAAGGCGTGGTCGACGATCTCGGTCGGCTACGACAACTTCGACGTCGCGGATCTCACGCGGCGCGGGATCGTACTCGCGCATACGCCGGACGTGCTGACCGAGTCGACCGCCGATACGGTGTTCTCGCTGATCCTTGCGTCGGCACGACGCGTGGTCGAGCTGGCCGAGTGGGTGAAGGCCGGCAACTGGCATCACAGCATCGGCCCCGACCTGTACGGCACTGACGTGCAGGGCAAGACGCTCGGCATCGTCGGGCTCGGGCGGATCGGCGGCGCGGTCGCGCGCCGCGCGGCGCTCGGTTTCCGGATGCAGGTGCTGTACGCGAACCGGTCCGCGCATGCGGAAGCCGAGGCGCAATACGGCGCGCGGCGCGTCACGCTCGACGAGCTGCTCGCGCAATCGGATTTCGTGTGCCTGCAAGTGCCGCTGTCGCCGGAAACGCGTCATCTGATCGGTGCGCCCGAATTCGCGAAGATGAAGCGCGGCGCGATCCTGATCAACGCATCGCGCGGGCCGGTGGTCGACGAAGCCGCGCTGGTCGATGCGCTGCGTGCGGGCACGATCCGCGGCGCGGGGCTCGACGTGTTCGAGAAGGAGCCGCTGCCGGCGGATTCGCCGCTGCTGCAGATGAAGAATGTCGTCGCATTGCCGCATATCGGCTCGGCGACGCACGAGACACGCCACGCGATGGCGCGCTGCGCCGCGGAAAACCTGGTCGGCGCGCTGGCCGGCACGCTGCGCACGAATCTCGTCAATCCGGATGCGCTCGCGCGCGCCTGAGCGGCGGCGGGTAACGGGTCAACCACGGGTCAACCGCGGGCTGACGTCCGGCCGGCAGGGCGCCGGCTTCGTTAGAGTCGATGGTCTTGGTGCCGGAGGGCTGGCTGCGTTATGATCGCCCGCGCGTCGCATCGACGGGCCGGCATCGCTGCCGGCAGCGTCCCGCGACGGGTATCCGCGCCAGGTCCGGTGCGGCCGACTGCTTTTGCACGTGACCGGGGCGGGTGCCGACGCGCCGGCGCCGATCGTCGCGAAGCAGGGGGCGGCGTAAGCGCTGAAGGGCTACGCTGACCGACCGCGAAGCATGGGACCCGCGTAAGCGCTAAAGCGCTAACGCTGGTCGACAGGAGATTCCACCGGGTGGCTTACGTTTCCAACAACAAAGGTCCGTCTGCTCACGAAGCGGCGCGGATCGTACGTCGCGAGGCACGACAGTGACCGATTCGCAACCAACCACGACGCGTCCGGCGACGATCAGCGATGTCGCGCGCGAGGCCGGCACCGGCAAAACCAGCGTGTCGCGCTACCTGAACGGCGAGACGCACGTGCTGTCCACCGATCTGCGCCAGCGGATCGAAGCGGCCATCGCGCGGCTCAACTACCGGCCGAACCAGATGGCGCGCGGGCTCAAGCGCGGCCGCAACCGGCTGCTCGGCATGCTCGCGGCCGACCTGACCAATCCGTACACGATCGAAGTGCTGCAGGGCGTCGAGGCCGCATGCCACGCGCTCGGCTACATGCCGCTGATCTGTCACGCGGCAAACGAAGTCGAGATGGAGCGCCGCTTCCTGCAGTTGCTCACGACGTACCGCGTCGAAGGGCTGATCGTCAACGCGCTCGGCGCCGACGAGGACGTGCTGCGCCCGCTGCGTGGCGCCGGCATCCCGGCCGTGCTCGTCGACCGGACGGTCGAAGGTTTCGAGGCCGACCTGATCGGCCTCGACAACGCGGATGCGATCGAGACCGCGCTCGCGCACCTGGTCGAACACGGCTTCGACGCGATCCATTTCGTCGTGCAGCCGTTCGAGCGCGTCAGCTCGCGGCGCTTGCGCGAGGCCGCGTTCCGCGCGGCACTGGCGGCGCGCGGGCTGACGGTGCCGTCGACGGTCGTGCTCGACCTGAACGAGTCCGACGCGACCGCGGCGGCGCTTGCCGACATCGATGTCCGCATCGACGACGCGGCACGGCGCGGCGTGCGCGCGGCGCTGTTCGCCGCGAACGCGCCGGTCGCGCTCGCGATCGCGCGCCACCTGCGCGCGCGTTTCGGCACCGCATGGCAGCAGAAGGCGGCGCTGCTGTCGATCGACGATCCGGAATGGGCGGAGCTGATCGGCATCACGACGATCCGGCAGCCGACCTACGATATCGGCTACAAGGCCGTCGAATTCGTGCACGAGCGGATCGACGGCGCGGCGGGCGATGTACGCGTCTCGCTGTTGCCGGGCGAGCTGGTTGCGCGCGCGTCGACCGCAAGCTGAGTATCATTCGGGGCACGCAGCGCGCCAGGTGCGCTGCCTCGAACAAGGAAATACATGACTGTCGCTCCCGTCACGCTGGCGGTGCTGATCGCCGCCACGCTGATCATCGCGCTCCTGCCGCTCGTCCTCTACCGACTCCTGCGCAAGCCGCTGGCGCTGAACCGCCGCGACACGATCGTCGGCGTGACCGTCTTCACGCTGTTCGCGATGATCCTCGAACGCGCGTTCCACGGGCTCGTGCTGAGCCAGACGCCGCCGGATGGCTGGCTCACGCAGCCGCTCGCGTTCGTCGCGTACAGCGCGCTCGCGACCGCCGTGTTCGAGGAAGTCGGCCGCTATCTCGGGATGCGTTTCCTGAGCCGCCGCTACGGCCCGTCGGCCGGCGACAGCCGCGGAATCGGCTACGGGATCGGTCACGGCGGTGCCGAAGCATGGTTCGTCGGCGTGCTCGTGTGGGGCCAGTGGTCGTATCTCGCGTGGCTCGCGAGCCGCGGCCAGCTCGAGACGCAACTCGCCGACCTGCCGGGCGATACCGTCGTCCGGCTGCACGTGATGCTCGCGACGTTGTCCGCGCAGTCGATCCTGCTGTTGCTGCTCGAACGCTGCGCGGCATTCGTGCTGCAGCTCGCGCTGTCGGTGCTGGTCTGGCGCGGTGTGCGCGCCGGCCGTGCGGGCGTATTGCCGCTCGCGATCGTGCTGCATGCGCTCGCGGCTGCGCCGGCGCTGCTGTACCAGGTGCGCGTGCTGCCGGCCGGCTGGGTCGAGGCCGCGTATTTCGTGCTGGCCGCGATCCTGGTCGCCGTGCTGGTGAAGACGTGCCGGCCGTCGCAAGCGGCAGCCTGACGGGAGAGACGGAATGGACGACTATCTGATCGATTGCCAGAGCGCGGAATTCGACGCGCTCGCACGCGTGATCTGCGATCTCTTTCCGGAGCAGACGCGCTTCGCCGAAAGCAGCGACGCGCGCGGGCGGTTCCTGTCCGTGCAGTGGCTCGCGATGCGTTTCGGCTCGGCGCCGAAGCGGATGACGCTCGATATCCGTATCGTGCCGGCCGCGCTCGCGCGCTATCTGGCGCTCAAGCCGATGCAGCGGGCACGCAGCCATGCGGTGCTGCATGCGTATACGGAAGCAATGCTCGGGTCGCTCGAGGAGCGGCACGCGGCCGGCGAGGCCGTCGAGCGCGATGCCGAACTCGAACTCGACGAAGACTTCGCGTGATGGTTTGCGCCGGCGCGATGCCGGCGCGCCGCATTACGCGTCGCGGTAGACCTGCGCGAAGCGCTGCGCCTGTACGACACCGTAGTCGCCGGGCGCGTACTGCATCACCCAGTCGCCGGCGACGCCGCGCAGCGTGTCGCCGTTTTCCGAGCGGGCGATCGTGAACGGCTCGTCCATCCGGCGTGCGAGCACGACGGCCGGCCGGTTCCGGTAAGCCCCCGGTGCGCCGTGTGCGAGTGCCGGATCGGCGGGCAGGTATTTGGCGTCGAAGCGTGCGCGCGACACGACCCAGCGGTCGCCGGTCGAGCCGGTGATCAGCGCGTCGCCCGCCACATAGCGGTTCGGGCCTTCGAGGCTCATCAGTTCGCCGTCGGCATCCGCGAAGGAAACAGCGACGGTTTCGTCCTTGACGACGCGACGGGCCTGCGGGTCGGTACGCAGGTCGATGTGCTTGAGTTCGAGCATGGCGGGGAAGTGCGGGAAAGCTGGAAAAGCCGGCAGCTTATCCCGAATCCGGCGCGCCGTGTGACGCGCCGGTCGCCGTTAGGGCGCGGCGCCGTTCGGCCCGGACGGGCGGCACGGCGCCGGCGGGGCGGGTGTTACTGCTGCGCGGGGGCGCTGGCGGCCGGCGCGGCTGCCGCCTTGCCGTCCTTGCCCTTCGTCTTGCCCTTGCCGCGGTGCTCGCCGCCGTGGTGCAGCCAGCTGCGGAACGTCGTGTCGGCCAGCGCCTTCTGGTCGGCCGGGAAGCTCTCGTACAGCGGTGCGAAGGCGTCGGCGAGCTTCTTCGCGCCGTCGGCGTTCGCCTGCGACAGTTCCGCATACTGCTTCATGTCGTCGAGCGCGGAGACGTCGTGCTTCGCCATCCGTTCGCGATAGAGGCGGCCCATCGTGTCGCCGTTGTCGCGCATCGTGTCGGCGAACGTCTTCCACTGCGGTTCCTGCGCCGACGTGATCTTCAGCTGGTCGTGCAGGTACTTGATGCGTTGCTCGACGCGCGCTTCGTGACGTTCCGCGCGCTGCTCGGCGCTCGGCGCCGAAGCCGCGGCCGTCGTGGCCTGGGCGGGCGCTTGCGGCTGCGCCGGGGTTTGCGCGAACGCGCTGGCTGCAACGACGAGCGTAGCGAGGGTGAGCGAGATTTTCTTCATGGTTGGCTCTCCGGGGTGGTGTCTTGCGAGCGGGCGCGGCGGCAAGTGCCGCAAGCGCGCTTCTCGCGTCGCCCGTTATTAGTAGCACGTTGCGTGCGGCGCAGCAGTGAATGCGACACTTGCTTACATCCGATACGAATCGAAATTGAAAGGTTCGTATCGGATCCGGGCAAGGTCGTTTGGGCGCGCCGGCGTTCGGCGCTATCATCGCGTCACCTTCCACTCAGCCGGCGCGTCGTGCCCCGGCCCAGCCTCATGCGTCCACCCCGCCTCGACCAACTCGACGATCTCGACCGGCAACTCGTCGCGCTGCTGCAAGCCGATGCGCGTGCCAGCGTCGCGGATCTCGCGCGCCAGCTCGACGTGGCGCGCACGACGGTCGTTGCACGCATCGCGCGGCTCGAACGCACCAACGTGATCGCCGGCTATAGCGTCCGGCTCGGGCAGGACGTGCTCGACGCGAGCATCTACGCGTATGTCGGCATCATCCTCACGCCGAAGTTCGGCAAGGACGTGTTGCGCAAGCTCGACCGGATGCCCGAAGTGCAGTTGCTGTGTGCGGTGAGCGGCGAGTACGACTACGTCGCGTGGCTGCGCGCCGATTCCCCCGAACGGCTCAACGACCTGCTCGACCAGATCGGCACGCTCGAAGGCGTCGAGCGGACGACGACGTCGATCATCCTGTCGCGCAAGATCGATCGCGGGACGATCGGCGGCTGACGCGCGTCAAGCGCGGTGTCCGTCGCGCCGTGCGTGCTGCGCCGGCGTATCGGTACGGCTGTCGGACTGCGTCGCCCCAGGCGGACGCGCAAGCGGAATCCGCACCGAGATGCGCAAGCCGCGCGATGCCGCGTCGTCCGCATATGCGAGCGTGACGTCGGCGCCCATCCGGTCCGCGACGATCTTCACGATCGACAGGCCGAGCCCGGAGCCGATCTGCGCGCTGCCGGGCACCCGGTAGAACGGATCGAACACGCGCTCGCGTTCGTGCGGCGCGATGCCCGGCCCGGTGTCGGTGATCGTCACGCACGCGTGCGTGTCCGTGCGTTGCGTCGACAGGTCCACGCGTCCGCCCGGCGGCGTGTAGCGGATCGCGTTGTCGACCAGGTTCATCACGAGCGACACGAGTTCGAGCTCGTCGACGGGCACCGAGGTATCCGGTCCGTCTTCGATGCCGATGTCGAGGGCTTTCGCATCGGCGAGCGGCATCAGGTCTTCCAGCACGCGGCGATAGACCGCATGCACCGACACGTCGCCGGGCGGCGCCGCTGGCGCGCTTTGCGCCCGTGCGAGCGCGAGCAGCTGCCCGATCAGGTGGCGGCTGCGGTCGAGCCCGCCGCGCAGCGC
>NZ_JAAGPM010000107.1:0-27577 GCF_017104865.1 Burkholderia sp. Ac-20349 | reverse complement strand
ATCCGCCGCATCCCAGCCCGACGCCCGCCTCGAAGCGCTCACCGCGTGGCTGCACCCGCTCGCCGAGCGCTACGCACTCGACCTGTCGACCCTCGCGCCCGCCTCGTCGGACGCCAGTTTCCGCCGCAAGACCGGTCGAATGGGCCGGCGCGGGCGGTATAATCAACGTTTTTCCCGGTTGGCAGGCTTTTTTCAGGTAACCCGGAATTTTCCAGGCTACCCGGGCATGCTGCGGGTTACCCGGAAAATTCCCGGAAACCGTGAACAGGTCCGGCAACAGCGAACCTGCCAGTCCGCCGGGCCAGCACGACTTTCGATCCACATCCGCGCGCGAGCCGTCGCGCCGCTTAAAGCCTAGTCCGAACCACACCATGCACGAGAGATACGTACCCGCCGACGTCGAAGCCGCCGCCCAGGGCGACTGGCGCGCAGCCGATGCCTACAAGACGCAGGAAGATTCGCAGAAGCCGAAGTTCTACTGCGTGTCGATGCTGCCGTACCCGTCCGGCAAGCTGCACATGGGTCACGTGCGGAACTACACGATCAACGACGTGATGTACCGCTATCTGCGGATGAACGGCTACAACACGCTGATGCCGATGGGTTGGGACGCGTTCGGGATGCCGGCCGAGAACGCCGCGATGGCGAACGGCGTGCCGCCCGCGAAGTGGACTTACGACAACATCGACTACATGAAGGGCCAGATGCAGTCGATGGGTCTCGCGATCGACTGGTCGCGCGAAATCGCGACGTGCAAGCCCGACTACTACAAGTGGAACCAGTGGCTGTTCCTGAAGATGCTCGAGAAGGGCATCGCGTACAAGAAGACGGGCACCGTGAACTGGGATCCGGTCGACCAGACCGTGCTCGCGAACGAGCAGGTGATCGACGGCCGCGGCTGGCGCTCGGGCGCGCTCGTCGAGAAGCGCGAGATCCCGATGTACTACCTGCGCATCACGCAGTACGCGGATGAGCTGCTGAACGACCTCGACGGCCTCGGCTGGCCCGAGCGCGTGAAGATCATGCAGCAGAACTGGATCGGCAAGAGCTTCGGCGTGAACTTCGGCTTCCCGTACGAACTCGACGGCGAGAAGAAGCTGCTGCGCGTGTTCACGACGCGCGCCGACACGATCATGGGCGTCACGTTCTGCGCGATCGCGGCCGAGCATCCGCTCGCCACGCGCCTCGCCCAGGACAAGCCCGAGCTGCTCGCGTTCATCGACGAATGCAAGCGCGGCGGTGTCGCCGAGGCCGACGTCGCGACGATGGAGAAGAAGGGCGTCGCGACGGGCTTCTCGGTCACGCACCCGCTGACCGGCGAGCCGGTCGAGGTGTGGATCGGCAACTACGTGCTGATGAGCTATGGCGAAGGCGCGGTGATGGGCGTGCCGGGCCACGACGAGCGCGATTTCGCGTTCGCGAAGAAATACGACCTGCCGATCAAGCAGGTGATCTCGGCCGAAGGCCAGCAGTACTCGCTCGACGCATGGCAGGAGTGGTACGGCGACAAGGAAATCGCGGTCTGCGTGAACAGCGGCAAGTATGACGGCCTGCACTACGCGGAAGCCGTCGACGCGGTCGCGGCCGACCTGAACGCCGGCGGCTTCGGCGACAAGCAGGTCACGTGGCGCCTGCGCGACTGGGGCGTGTCGCGCCAGCGTTATTGGGGCACGCCGATCCCGATCATCCACTGCCCGTCGTGCGGCGACGTGCCGGTGCCGGAGCAGGACCTGCCCGTCGTGCTGCCGGAAGACCTCGTGCCGGACGGCTCGGGCAACCCGCTCGCGAAGTCGGAAGCGTTCCTGAACTGCGCGTGCCCGAAGTGCGGCGCGGCCGCGAAGCGCGAAACCGACACGATGGACACGTTCGTCGATTCGTCGTGGTACTTCTCGCGCTACACGGCGCCGGACGCCGAGACGATGGTCGACGCGCGCACCGATTACTGGATGCCGATGGATCAGTACATCGGCGGTATCGAGCACGCGATCCTGCACCTGCTGTATTCGCGCTTCTGGACCAAGGTGATGCGCGACCTCGGCCTCGTGAAGTTCGGCGAGCCGGCGAAGAACCTGCTCACGCAGGGGATGGTGCTGAACGAGACGTACTACCGCGAGGACGCATCGGGCAAGAAGACCTGGTACAACCCGCTCGACGTGACGGTCACGCACGACGACAAGGGTCGCCCGGTCGGCGCGACGCTGAACGCGGACGGCCAGCCGGTCGTGCTCGGCGGCATCGAGAAGATGTCGAAGTCGAAGAACAACGGCGTCGATCCGCAGCTGCTGATCGACCAGTACGGCGCCGATACCGCGCGCCTGTTCACGATGTTCGCCGCGCCGCCCGAGCAGCAGCTCGAGTGGTCGGGTGCGGGCGTCGAGGGCGCGAGCCGCTTCCTGCGCCGCGTGTGGAGCTTCGGCGCAACGAACCGCGAAGCGCTCGCCGCGCGCGCGGGCTTCGATGCGGCCGCGCTCGGCGAAGCCGACAAGGCGCTGCGCCGCGAGATCTACAGCGTGCTGAAGCAGGCCGATTTCGACTACCAGCGTCTGCAATACAACACGGTCGTGTCGGCCGCGATGAAGATGCTGAACGCGATCGACGGCGCGAAGGGCGCGACGCCCGGCGTGCTGCGTGAAACGTACGGCGTGCTGCTGCGCGTGCTGTACCCGGTCGTGCCGCACGTCACGTTCGAGCTGTGGAAGGCGCTGGGCTATGCGGACGAATTCGGCCCGCTGCTCGACGCACCGTGGCCGAAGGTCGACGAGGCCGCGCTCGAGCAGGCCGAGATCGAACTCGTGTTGCAGGTGAACGGCAAGGTGCGCGGCGCGCTGAAGGTGGCGAAGGACGCGAGCCGCGAGGCGATCGAAGCCGCGGCGGTGGCCGACGACGCGTTCGCGAAGTTCAGCGACGGCAAGCCGGCGAAGAAGATCGTCGTCGTGCCGGGCCGCCTCGTGAACATCGTCGTCTGACGGCCGCTGGCCATCGGACGTACCCAGAAGGAGCGAAGGTGATCCGCAGATCGTTTTTGATGCTCGCCGTCGGCAGCGCGGTTGCGCTGTCGGCATGCGGCTTCCAGTTGCGCGGCCAGCAGGACTACGCGTTCAAGCGCCTGCTGATCGCCGGCGCGCCGCCGCCCGTCGAGGCGCGCCTCGTGCGTCTCGTCGAGGCTGGCAGCGACACGAAGATCGTCCAGTCGGCGGGCGACGCCGATGCCGTGCTGACCATGTGGGAATCGCGTAGCCTGAATACGCTGACGCTCAACAAGTACGGTTCGGCACAGGAATACGCGCTCTTTTATACGTTGCGCTACCAACTGACGAGCAAGGACGGCACGGTGCTGATTCCGATGAGTGCGATCGCGCTGAACCGCGCGATGACGTACAGCGATCAGTACACGAACGCGAAGGCGCAGGAATCGGAACTCCTGTACGGCGACATGCAGAACGACGCGGTCGACCAGCTGATGCGACGTCTCGCGATCGTCCACTCGCTGACGCCGGCGCCGGAAGACGTGGTGCCGGGCGTCGCGCCGCGCGCGCCGCTGCCGCCGCCGCCGCTCTGATCGACGGCGTACGCACCGATGCAACTGCGACTTGATGCGCTGGAGCCGCACCTCGCGAAGGGGTTGGCCGGGCTCTATACCGTCTACGGCGACGAGCCGCTGCTCGCGCAGGAAGCGTGCGACCGCATTCGTGCGGCCGCGCGCGCGACCGGCTTCACCGAGCGTTCGGTGCATACGGTCGAGCGCGGTTTCGACTGGAGCGTGCTGCTCGGCGCTACCCAGGCGATGTCGCTGTTCGGCGAGCGCCAACTGATCGAGCTGCGCATTCCGTCGGGCAAGCCCGGCAAGGAAGGCGCCGATGCGCTGAAGACGCTCGCGGCCACGCCGAATCCCGACGCGCTGATGCTCGTCACGTTGCCGCGCCTCGACGCGGCCACGCAGAAATCCGCGTGGTTTACCGCGCTGCAGAACGGCGGTGTCGCGCTGAAGATCGATCCGGTCGACCGCGCGCAGCTGCCGAACTGGATCGGCCAGCGTCTCGCCATGCAGGGCCAGCGCGCCGCGCCCGGCGAGGACGGGCGGCGCGCGCTGCAGTTCATCGCGGAGCGCGTCGAGGGCAACCTGCTTGCCGCCCACCAGGAAATCCAGAAGCTCGGGCTGCTGTATCCGCAGGGCGCGCTGTCGTTCGAGCAGGTGCACGACGCGGTGCTGAACGTCGCGCGTTACGACGTCTTCAAGCTGAACGAAGCAATGCTCGCCGGCGACGCCGCGCGGCTCGCGCGGATGATCGACGGGCTGAAGGGCGAGGGCGAGGCGATCGTGCTCGTGATGTGGGCCGTCGTCGAGGAGTTGCGCACGCTGCTGCGGATCAAGCGCGGCACGACGGCCGGCAAGCCGCTCGCGACGCTGCTGCGCGAGAACCGCGTGTGGGGGCCGCGTGAGCGGCTGATCGGCCCCGCGCTGAACCGCGTGTCAGAAGCCGTGCTCGAGAAGGCGCTCGCGTTTGCCGCGAAGCTCGACCGGCAGGTCAAGGGGCTCACGGCCGTCGCGCCGGGTCGCCGCACGCAGGACGAACCGCCGCCCGATCCGTGGGACGGGCTGTTCCAGCTCGCGATGACGGTGGCCGGTGCCCGCGGCGAGCGACCGCCGACCGCGGGCCACGTGCGACGCTAAGTCCCGTTCGGGCCTTCAGCGCGCGCTGCGCAACCCGCTTACAATGTTTTGATCGCTGACGCGGCTCTCCGGCCGCCGCCGCTCACGCTTCCCCACGAATTCATGCCGCCCTGCGCGGCGCGCTTCTCGAGTCACACGATGGATATCGATCAGTACATGACCGACCTGGGCCGTCGCGCCCGGCACGCTTCCCGCGCGATGGCGCGCGCCAGCACGGCCGCGAAGAACGCGGCGCTCGACGCCGTGGCGCGCGCAATCGAACGCGACGCGCAGGCGCTGAAGGATGCGAATGCGCGCGACGTCGAACGTGCCCGTGAAAAGGGGCTCGATGCGGCGTTCGTTGATCGCCTGACGCTGTCGGACAAGGCGCTGAAGACGATGGTCGAAGGCTTGCGCCAGGTGGCGTCGCTGGCCGATCCGATCGGCGAGATCAGCAACCTCAAGTACCGCCCGAGCGGCATCCAGGTCGGCCAGATGCGTGTGCCGCTCGGCGTGATCGGCATCATCTACGAATCGCGCCCGAACGTGACGATCGACGCGGCTGCGCTGTGCCTGAAGTCGGGCAACGCGACGATCCTGCGCGGCGGCTCCGAAGCGCTCGAATCGAACGCGGCGCTCGCGAAGCTGATCGGCGAAGGGCTCGAAGCAGCCGGCTTGCCGCAGGATGCGGTGCAGGTCGTCGCGACGGCCGATCGCGCGGCGGTCGGCAAGCTGATCACGATGACCGAATACGTCGACGTGATCGTGCCGCGCGGCGGCAAGAGCCTGATCGAGCGCCTGATCAACGAGGCGCGCGTGCCGATGATCAAGCATCTCGACGGCATCTGCCACGTGTACGTCGACGATCGCGCCGATCTCGCCAAGGCGCTGACCGTCTGCGATAACGCGAAGACGCACCGCTACGGCACCTGCAACACGATGGAGACGCTGCTCGTGTCGAGCGGCGTCGCGGCGAAGCTGCTGCCGCCGCTCGGCAAGCTGTATCGCGACAAGCAGGTCGAACTGCGCGTCGATGCGGCCGCGCGCACGGTGCTCGCCGATGCGGGCGTCGGCGCGCTCGTCGACGCGACCGAGGAAGACTGGCATACCGAGTATCTCGCGCCGGTGCTCGCGATCAAGGTCGTCGACGGCCTCGATGCCGCGATCGAGCACATCAACCATTACGGCTCGCACCACACGGATGCGATCGTCACCGAGGATCACGACCGCGCGATGCGGTTCCTGCGCGAGGTCGATTCGGCGAGCGTGATGGTCAACGCGTCGACCCGTTTCGCCGACGGCTTCGAATTCGGCCTCGGCGCGGAAATCGGCATCTCGAACGACAAGCTGCACGCACGCGGCCCCGTCGGCCTGGAAGGGCTGACGTCGCTGAAGTACGTCGTGCTCGGGCACGGCGAAGGCCGCCAGTAACCAGCGAGGCGCACAACCGATGGCAATGCTCTGGGTCAAGACGTTCCATATCGTTCTGATCGCCGCGTGGTTTGCGGGGCTGTTCTACCTGCCGCGCATCTACGTGAACCTGGCCATGGAAACCGATCCGGCCGCGGTGCGGCGCCTGCTGCTGATGGCACGCAAGCTGTTCCGCTTCATGACGATGATCGCGGTGCCGGCGCTGGCCTGCGGGTTGTGGCTCTGGCTGTCGATCGGCATCGGGCAGGGGCAGGGCTGGATCCACGCGAAAGTGACGGTCGTGCTGCTGCTGATCGTCTATCACGCGTATTGCGGGCATCTGCTGAAGGTGTTCGAGCGCGGCGAGAACCGCCGCACCGACAAGTGGTATCGCGTGTTCAACGAGCTGCCGGTGCTCGGCATGCTCGCGGCGGTCGCGCTGGTCGTGATCAAGCCGTTCTGAGCGGCATGGCCGGCGAGGTTGCCGGCGCCGCCCGATGCGCAACGGCGCCCTGCGGGGCGCCGTTGGTCGTTTACGCGCGGTAGGCGTGGCGCGCGCTCAATCCTTCGCGCCGTCGTCGATCCGGCGGCGCGTGATCGCCTCCTTCGCACGGCCGACCCGTTCCATCAGCGCGGGGCCGCGCGACAGCGCGACGCCGACCGCGAGGATGTCGCCGATCGCGAGATGCGACATCCGCGACGTCATCGGCGAGAACACGTCCGTTTCCTCCGCCACGTTCGACGCGAGACTCACCGTCGCGAGCTTCGCGAGCGGCGAATGGCTCTGCGTGATCGCGACGACTTTCGCGCCGCACGCGAGCGCGGAGCGCGCGGCGTCGACGATGTCGCGCGTGCGGCCGGTGTTCGAGATCGCGACGACGACGTCGTGCGGCCCGAGCAGCGCCGACGACATCGAGAACGTGTGCGGATCCGAATACGCGACGCTCGGCACGCCGAGCCGGAAGAACTTGTGCTGGATGTCCTGCGCGGCGATGCCCGAGCCGCCCGCGCCGTAGAACTCGATCCGCGATGCGTTCGACAGCAGCGCGATCGCATCGGCGACGCTGCCCGCGGACAGGCTGTTGCGCACTTCGATCAGTGCGCCGATCGTTCGGTCGAACACCTTGCCGATGATGCCGGGCGCCGGTTCGTCGGGCTCGACGTCGCGATAGACCGACGACACGCCCGGCGCGACGCTTTGCGCGAGCCGGATCTTGAATTCGCGAAAGCCGCTGCAGCCGAGCGCCTGGCAGAAGCGCGCGATCGTCGGCTGGCTGACGCCCGCGCGCGTCGACAGCTCGGTCATCGCGAGGTCGAGCACCTCGCGCGGCGCGGCGAGGATGTAGTCGGCGAGCTTGCGCTCGGACGGGCGCAACTCGGCGCGGATCGCTTCAATGCGGGGCAGCATGGGACGGCAGGCAGAAATCGGGTTCGGATGAGCGAGTGTATCGCAATCGAATTGTAGAAAATCTACAAGAAAATGCTAGCTCCAATCGGGTGCTTTTGCTGAGACGGGTTAGGGTTTTCACTAGGTATCGCCTTGCTGGTAGCGGGAATAAGGGTTGCGGGGCGACGAATCTGCATTGCGTGCATGTAGTTTTTCTACTAGACTGACTTCGTTCTGTCGACGTGTTCGACCGTCCCCACGATTCCAACGCCGGTGTCGGCCGGCATACAGGAGCGCCCAGCATGACGTCGCTGCACCCCACCCTGGCGAAGGTCACCGAACGCGTGATCGCCCGCAGCCAATCGACCCGTTCCGCCTATCTGCAGCGCATCGACGGCGCGCAGGGCAAGTTCCCGGCGCGTGGCGCGCTGTCGTGCGCGAACCTCGCGCACGGCTTCGCGGGCCTCGAGGGTAACGACAAGTTCGCGATCAAGGCGATCCGCGAGCCGAACATCGGCATCGTGTCCTCGTACAACGAGATGCTGTCCGCGCACGCGCCGTACAAGGATTTCCCCGACATCATCAAGGCGGCCGCGCGCGAGAACGGCGGTGTCGCGCAGTTCGCGGGCGGCGTGCCGGCGATGTGCGACGGCGTCACGCAGGGCAATCCGGGGATGGAGCTGTCGCTGTTCTCGCGCGAGGCGATCGCGATGGGCACGGCCATCGCGCTCACGCACAACATGTTCGACGCGGCGCTGTGCCTCGGCATCTGCGACAAGATCGTGCCGGGCCTGCTGATCGGCGCGCTGCAGTTCGGCCACCTGCCGACGATCTTCGTGCCGGCCGGCCCGATGACGAGCGGCCTGTCGAACGACGACAAGGCGAAGATCCGCCAGCAGTTCGCAACCGGCCAGGTCGGCCGCGACGCGCTGCTCGAAGCCGAATCGGCCGCCTATCACGGCCACGGCACCTGCACGTTCTACGGCACCGCGAACAGCAACCAGATGCTGATGGAGCTGATGGGGCTGCACCTGCCGGGCTCGGCATTCGTCCACCCGCACACGCCGCTGCGCACCGCGCTCACGGCCGAGGCCGCGCGCCGCGTGCTCGACCTGACCGTCGAGCGCGGCCAGTACACGCCGATCGGCCATGTGATCGACGAGAAGGCGATCGTCAACGGGATCGTCGCGCTGCTCGCGACCGGCGGCTCGACCAACCACACGCTTCACCTCGTCGCGATCGCACGCGCGGCCGGCATCCTGATCGACTGGAACGATTTCGACGAACTGTCGGCCGTTGTGCCGCTGCTCGCGAAGATCTACCCGAACGGCAAGGCCGACGTGAACCACTTCCACGCGGCCGGCGGCATCGCGTTCCTGGTGCGCAACCTGCTCGAAGGCGGGCTGCTGCACGAGGACGTGACGACCGTCGCCGGCAAGGGGCTGTCGCACTACACGAAGGAGCCGAAGCTGATCGACGGCAAGCTCACGTGGGTCGACGGCGCGGCCGAGAGCCACGACACGAAGGTGCTGCGCGGCATCCGCGAGCCGTTCCAGCCGGACGGTGGCCTGCGCCTGATGCAGGGCCGGCTCGGCCGCGGCGTGATCAAGATTTCGGCGGTCGCGCCCGAGCACCGCAAGGTGACCGCGCCCGCGATCGTGTTCGATTCGCAGGAAGCCGTGCAGGAAGCGTTCGATCGCGGCGAGCTGAAGCGCGATTTCGTCGCGGTGGTGCGCTTCCAGGGCGCGCGTGCGAACGGGATGCCCGAGCTGCACCGTTTGACGCCGCTGCTCGGCGTGCTGCAGGATCAGGGCTTCCACGTCGCGCTGGTCACCGACGGCCGCATGTCGGGCGCGTCGGGCAAGGTGCCGGCCGTGATCCACGTGTCGCCGGAAGCGCTGCTCGCTGGCCCGCTGGGCAAGGTGAAGACGGGCGACACGCTCGTGATCGACGCGGAAGCCGGCGTGCTCGACATCGAGATCGATGCCGCCGAGTGGCAGGCGCGCCCGGTTGCGCAGCCGCTGCACCAGGCCGAGAACGAGGTCGGATTCGGGCGTGAACTGTTCGGCGTGTTCCGCGCGGCCGCCGCGCCGGCAGAGCAGGGCGCATCGGTTTTCGGTACGCTGGTCGGCGAAACGGCCGCCCACGTCGCCGCATGAATTTCAAGGAGCCAATTCAATGAAGACGATTGCTGAAATCGTAAAGCTGGGCCCGGTCATCCCGGTGCTCGCATTCGACTCGGTCGAGCAGGGCGAACACGTGTCGCGCGCGTTGCACGCGGGCGGCGTGAAGGTGCTCGAGATCACGCTGCGCACGCCGGCCGGCCTGGAGGCGATCCAGCGCGCGAGCCAGCTCGCGGACGACATCGTCGTCGGTGTCGGCACGATCACGAAGCCCGAGCATTGCGCGCAGGCGAAGCGCGCGGGTGCGAAGTTCGGCGTGTCGCCGGGGCTGACCAAGGAACTGCACCTCGCGTCGCTCGACGCGGGCCTGCCGCTGCTGCCGGGCGTGATGACGCCGAGCGACATCATCCAGGCGCTCGAATTCGGCTACGAGATCGTGAAGTTCTTCCCCGCGCAGCAAGCCGGCGGCGTGCCGATGCTGCAGGCGTTCCACGGCCCGTTCCCGGCGCTGAAGTTCTGCCCGACCGGCGGCATCACGGTCGACACCGCGCCGAATTTCCTGAAACTGCCGAACGTCGTGTGCGTCGGCGGTTCGTGGCTCACGCCGAAAGCCGCGCTCGCCGCGCAGGACTGGGCCGAAGTCACGCGCCTCGCGCAAGCCGCGAGCCAGCTCCCCCGTTAAGAATTGTACGAAATGACGGTTTAACCCTCGGATGACGAGCGCTTAGTGCTTGTTTTACCGAGGGTTTTTGCTGATGGAACCGGTTCTATCCGCGAGCCGCAAAGATCAGTAAAATTCAGCGTCCTGACGGGGTGGGTACCCCCCGTGTTTCGGAGACCTGCATAGCCGGGCATACTCGCAACAACTCGCCCGGTTCGAACAATTCTAGGAGGAGTGCCACATGGGGGCTGTCCAAGGCAGCATGCTGCTCGTATTCACGCTGATCGCGATCGCCGCGCTGATCCTGATGATCGCGCGCTTCAAGATCTACCCGTTCCTGGTGCTGATCATCGTGTCGCTCGGCCTCGGTCTCGTCGTCGGCATGCCGATGGACAAGATCGTCAAGTCGTTCGAGGCGGGCACCGGTGGCACGCTCGGCCACATTGCGATCGTCGTCGGCCTCGGCACGATGCTCGGCAAGATGATGGCCGAATCGGGCGGCGCCGAACGGATCGCGACCACGCTGATCGACTGGTTCGGTGAAAAGAACATCCACTGGGCGATGATGTTCGTCGCGATCATCGTCGGCCTGCCGGTGTTCTTCGAAGTCGGCTTCGTGCTGCTGATCCCGATCGCGTTCAACGTCGCGAAGCGCACCGGCAAGTCGCTGCTCGTCGTCGGCCTGCCGATGGTGGCCGGCCTGTCCGTCGTGCACGGCCTGATCCCGCCGCACCCGGCCGCGCTGCTCGCCGTCCAGCAATACGGCGCCGACATCGGCAAGACGATCGCGTTCGGCCTGATCGTCGGCGTGCCGACCGCGATCATCGCGGGCCCGCTGTTCGCGCTGACGATCTCGAAGTTCGTGAAGCTGCCGGAGAACAATCCGCTCGCCGCGCAGTTCGTCGATACGCACACGGACGGCCGCAAGCGCGAACTGCCGAGCTTCGGCATCACGCTGTTCACGATCCTGCTGCCCGTCGTGCTGATGCTCGTCGGCAGCTGGGCCGACCTGCTGTTCACGCCGAAGTCGCTGCCGAACAACCTGCTGCGCTTTGCCGGCAACTCGGACGTCGCGCTGCTGATCGCCGTGCTCGTGAGCTTCTTCACGTTCGGCAAGCTGCAGGGCTTCAACCGCGACCAGATCCAGAAGTTCTGCGGCGAGTGCCTGGCACCGATCGCCGGCATCACGCTGATCGTCGGCGCGGGCGGTGGCTTCGGCGGCGTCCTGCGCGACAGCGGGATCTCGCAGCAGATCGTCGAGACCGCGAAGCACGCGCACCTGTCGCCGCTGCTGCTCGGCTGGTTCGTTGCGGCGCTGATGCGTCTCGCGACGGGTTCGGCGACGGTTGCGATGACGACCGCCTGCGGCATCGTCGCGCCGATCGCGGCGGCGGCCGGCACGACGGTCAGCCCGGAATTGCTGGTGCTGGCCACGGGCTCGGGCTCGCTGATCTTCTCGCACGTGAACGACGGCGGTTTCTGGCTGATCAAGGAATACTTCGGGATGACGGTCGGTCAGACGTTCAAGACCTGGTCGTTGCTCGAAACGATCATCTCGGTGCTCGGCCTCGGCTTTACACTGCTGCTGAGCATGGTTCTGTAACAAGGGGTAGTCAATGATTCTGATCGCAATGGGCGTGTCGGGCGCGGGCAAGTCGCGAATCGGCGAAATGCTGGCGGAACGCCTGTCGTGCAGCTATACCGATGGCGACGCGTTTCACAGCGCGGCGAACAAGGAAAAGATGCACCACGGCATTCCGCTGACCGACGACGATCGCTGGCCGTGGCTGCGCACGATCCGCGAGGCCATCGAGGAAAAGCAGCGTGCCGGTGAGACGGCCGTGTTCACGTGTTCGTCGCTGAAGCGGTCGTACCGCGACGTGCTGCGCGGCACCGACACCGACGTGCGGTTCGTGTATCTGAAGGGTTCGTTCGAGGTGTTGCACGAGCGCCTGAAGAGCCGCACCGGCCACTTCTTCGATCCGTCGCTGCTGAAGAGCCAGCTCGACACGCTCGAGGAGCCGGGCCCGGACGAAGCGATCGAGGTCAGCATCGAGCTGACGCCCGAACAGATCGTCGATCAGGTCATGCTGAAGATCGGCATCGCGCAGCAGCACTGAGCGCGGTTCGTGGCAATCGTCATGAAAAAGGCGCCCTTCGGGGCGCCTTTTTCGTGGGCGGCCCACGGGCCGCAGGCGGGTCAGGTCGCGGGCGCCTGCTTCGCGATGCCGTCGAGCAGCACGTCCAGCATCGTGTCGTGCACGGCTGCCGGATCGAGCTGCGCATAGAGCGGGGCGGCCGCCTTGACGAGCGGATGCGCGGCGTCGGACAGCGCTTCCATCTCCGCGAGCTCGACGTCGTTCGCGGCGCGCGTGAGGCCGCCGGCTTCGGCGGCGGCCAGCCCGATCACGCTCGCATACCAGCCGACGCACACCGACGGCAGCGCCGCGCGCGGGATGCCGGCGTCGGCCAGCGCGCGATGCACGGCCTCGATGTGCGCGAGATCGGCCGGCCCGGTACTCATGTGCCGCTGCAGCAGCGCGAACGCGGCCGGGTAGCGCAGCGCGAGCGCGCGGTACTGGCGCGCGAGGTCGCGCAGCCGTTCGCGCCACGGCAGGGCGGCGTCGACCGGCACGAGCGAGCGCGACAGCGCGTTCGCGATCGCACGGCTCAGGCCTTCCTTCGACTTGAAGTGATACAGCACGCTCATCGGATCGCAGCCGACCGACTGCGCGAGCTTGCGCACGCTGAATGCGGCTTCGCCGACGTCTTCGAGCAGTGCGAGCGCGGCCGCGACGATCGCGTCCTTGTCGAGGCCGCGCGGGCCCTGGGCGGGTTTGTCTTTCATCGATGCGGGCTGACGGGCCGGCGTGGCGCCGGCTGTAAACTTGACGAAAGCTCATTCTACACTGTAGAATTATTTCTGCGGTGTAGAAATTGGGTGTCCCGGCACCTTTCAATACGTGCTTTCGCACAGTCCGGGATCCAGGCGGCACGAGCGTGTCCGCCGTCAACACGGGCCATCGCGCCCCTTTATCTCGTTGACACCCATGTGGAACCGGCTGCCCCACCCGCGAAGCCAGAAGGCTCTTCGACAGGCGGCCCAAGACCATGCAAGTGCAATCATGACTTTCAACCATCAACCCCTGATCCAGGGCGAATCGCGTTTCGAACAAACGCAACTGAACATCGAAAAAGACAACTGGAACTGGTGCGACCCGGCCCGCTACGACGGCGAGCGCCCGGCGAACTGGTACGAGGCGTCGCTGTCGCGCCACGCGAACAGCGCGCCGCTCGCGCACGACGTGGTGTGCGACGTGCTCGTGATCGGCGCGGGCCTGCTCGGCGCATCGGCTGCGCTGCATCTCGCGGAGGCGGGCGTCGACACCATCCTCGTCGACAAGCACCACGTCGGCTCGGCCGCATCGGGCCGCAACGGCGGGCAGCTCACGCCCGGCCTCGCGCGCTGGGAAGCCACCGACATGATCGATCACCTGTCGCACGACGACGCAAAGCGGCTGTGGCGCTTCGCATCGACCGAATCGATGGACCTGATCGATGCGATCGGCGCACGCTACGCGCTCGAGCTCGACCGCAAGCGCGGCCACGTGACGGCCGCGGTCCACCCGGGCCACATGAGCGCGCTGCTCGACGGCGCGGATGCGCGCCGCCATCTCGGCGACGCGGGCGTGACGCTGGTCGGCCGCCACCAGCTGCATGACGAATACGTGCGCTCGGGGCTCTACCACGGCGCGGCGATCGACGCGATCGGCGGACAGATCCATCCGCTCGCGCTGGTGCGCGGCCTCGTGCACGGCTTCCGGCTGAACGGCGGCGCGCTGTTCGAGGGCACCGAGGTGCTCGAACTCGACGAGACGCCGGAGGGTGTCGTCGCGACGACGCCGGGCGGCACGATCACCGCACGCAAGGGCGTCGTGCTCGCGCTGCACAACACGACGTTCCGGCTGCTCGACGACGGCGCCGCGACGACCGTGCCGTTCTTTACCTACGTGAGCGTGACGGCGCCGCTCGACGTCGACGTCGCGACCTTGATGCCGGCCGGCATGCCCGTGTACGACACGCAGTTCCAGATCGACTACTACCGGCCGGTACGCGGCAACCGCCTGTTGTTCGGCGGGCAGGGCACCGGCACCTGCTGGGCGCAGCCGGACGTGAACGCGTATCTGCTGACGCGGCTGAACACGGTGTTCCCGCAGCACGACGGCCAGTTTGCGCTCGACTACTGCTGGAGCGGCGTCAGTGACTTCACGCTGAACGGCGCGACCGACAGCCGCAAGACCGACGGCCGCGTGCCGATGTACATGGTGCAGGGCTGGAGCGGCCACGGCGTCGCGCAGACGGTGCGGATCGGCAAGGCGATCTGCGACGATTTCGTCGGCCGCAACGATGACTTCTCGATGCTGACCGGCATCGACCATCGCGCGATTCCGCTCGGCCGCCAGCTGTCGCCGATCGCGATCCCGGCCGCGAAGGCGGCGATGAGCGTGATGAGCGCGCTCAATCCGGGCAAGATGATCTCGTTCTGATCGGCCGAACAGCAAAAAGCCCGATGCGATTGCTCGCATCGGGCTTTTTTATCTGCGGAGACGGTAGCGCTTAAGCGATCCGCTTCGCCAGTTCGACGGCCTTGCCGATGTACGACGCAGGCGTCATCGCGAGCAGAAGATCCTTCGCGTCCTGCGGGATCGCGAGCGTGCCGACGAATTCCTGCAGCGCTTCGCGCGTGATGCCCTTGCCGCGCGTCAGTTCCTTCAGCTGCTCGTACGGGTTCTCGATGCCGTAGCGGCGCATCACCGTCTGCACCGGCTCGGCCAGCACTTCCCAGCAGTTGTCGAGGTCTTCGTTCAGGCGCTGCGGGTTCACTTCGAGCTTGTCGAGGCCGCGGATCAGCGAATCGTATGCGAGCAGCGAGTAGCCGAGCGCGACGCCCATGTTGCGCAGCACCGTCGAGTCGGTCAGGTCGCGCTGCCAGCGCGACACCGGCAGCTTGTCGGCGAGGTGGCGCAGCGTCGCGTTCGCGAGGCCGAGGTTGCCTTCCGAGTTCTCGAAGTCGATCGGGTTGACCTTGTGCGGCATCGTCGACGAGCCGATTTCACCGGCCTTCGTCTTCTGCTTGAAGTAGCCGACCGAGATGTAGCCCCACACGTCGCGGTCGAGGTCGAGCAGGATCGTGTTCGCGCGCGCGACCGCGTCGAACAGCTCGGCCATGTAGTCGTGCGGTTCGATCTGGATCGTGTACGGGTTGAACGTGAGCTTCAGGCGGTTCTCGATCACGTCGCGCGAGAACGCTTCCCAGTCGAATTCCGGATAGGCGGACAGATGGGCGTTGAAGTTGCCGACCGCGCCGTTCATCTTGCCGAGGATCTCGACCTTCTCGATGCGCGTGATCGCGCGGGCGAGGCGGGCCGCGACGTTCGCGAGTTCCTTGCCGAGCGTCGTCGGGCTGGCCGGCTGGCCGTGCGTGCGCGACAGCATCGGCTGCTCGGCGTGCGCGTGCGCGAGTGCGACGAGGCGCTGGTAGACCGTGCGCAGCGCCGGCAGGATCACGTGCTCGCGCGCGCCGGCGAGCATCATCCCGTGCGACGTGTTGTTGATGTCTTCCGACGTGCACGCGAAGTGGATGAATTCGCTGGCCTTTTCGAGTTCTTCCTGGCCCTTCACCGATTCCTTCAGCCAGTATTCAACGGCCTTCACGTCGTGGTTCGTCACGCGCTCGATGTCCTTGATGCGGGCCGCGTCGTGCGCGGTGAAGCGCTCGGCGAGCTGCAGCAGGAACTGTTCGGATGCATCGGAGAAGCGCGGGACTTCCGCGAAGCCGGCGCGCGACAGCGCGATCAGCCAGTGCACCTCGACGGTGACGCGGTGGCGCATGAAGGCGGCTTCGGAGAGCCAGTCGCGCAGCGCTTCGGTCTTGCTGGCGTAGCGGCCGTCGATGGGCGAAAGCGCGGTGAGGGCGAAAAGCGTATCGGGACGAGTGTCGGACATGATCGGGCGGGCCTTGGGGCCGGGTCGAGCGAGGGGAAGGAGAATCCGGCATTTTACCATCGGCGCGGGACGATCCCGGCTGAGCGTGGCCGACGGGCGCCGCCGCATGCGGACACAGTGCCGGCGCCCGTTGGCGGCGGGGCGCCGGGCCGCTCGCCGCACCGCCGGCCGGGGCCGCCCGCCGGTAGAATGCAGGCTTCTTCCCGACCGCCGCCCGCCGCGCCCGCCTGCATGGAACTGAAATGGCTCGAAGACTTCGTCTCGCTCGCGGAGACGCGCAGCTTTAGCCGGTCCGCCGAACTGCGGCACGTGTCGCAGCCGGCGTTTTCGCGGCGCATCCAGGCGCTCGAGGCATGGCTCGCGACCGAACTGATCGATCGTTCGGTCTATCCGACGCGGCTCACGCAGGCCGGGCAGATCTTCTACGAACAGGCGCTGACGATGCTGTCGCAGGCGCACGAGGCGCGCACGCTGCTGCGCGGCCACGTCGGCGCGCCGGTGCCGACGATCGAGTTCGCGGTGCCGCACACGCTGTCGCTCACGTATTTCCCGCGCTGGCTGCAGCGGATCGAGGCGAAGATGGGCCAAGTCCACACGCGGCTGCGCGCGCTGAACGTGCACGACGCGGTGCTGTCGCTCGTCGAGGGCGGCTGCGATCTCGTGATGGGCTACCACCACCCGAGCCATCCGGTCGCGCTCGACCCGGCGCGCTACGACATGCTGATCCTCGGCAGCGAGCCGATCAGCCCGTTCTCGGCGCCGGGCCGCGCGGGGCGGCCGCGCTATACGCTGCCCGGCACGGCCGACGCGCGCGTGCCGTACCTGTCATATACGCCGAACGCGTATCTCGGCCGGATGACGGAGGTGATCGTCGCGAATGCATCGACGCCGCTGTTCCTCGATCGCGTCTATGAAACCGACATGGCCGAAGGGCTGAAGGCGATGGCGCTCGCGGGCCACGGCATCGCGTTCCTGCCGCACAGCGCGGTCGAGGATGCGGTCGCCGGCGGCCGTCTGATCCGGCTCGACCGGTCGGTGCGTGGCGGCGCGTACCCGTTCACGCTGACGATGGAGATCCGCCTGTACTGCGACAAGCTCGCGCTGCAGGGCGACGATCCGCGGCAGAAGCTCGTGCGTGCGCTGTGGGACGTCGTGCGCGACGAACTGCGCGAAACCGCGGGTTAACCGTGGGCGGTTAACCGTCGGCCGGCTGTCGTCGAGCTTGCGGTGCCTGTCGGACGGCTGTCCGGCGGCCATCACGCATCCAGGAAACACGATTTTTCACGCACGCGATGCACGAGCGATCGCGTGCGTTCTTGCGCAAATCGACCGCAGATTTGCGAAAAATCGCGATCATGCAAGAAACGCATAATCGAATAAGCAAACGGCATTGGATAAAAAAAACGGGTTTTTCGACAATGTGCGCACCTGTTGACCGTTGGAGCATCCATGTCTTCGCAATTGCAGTCCATCCCGTCCTACCTGCACGCCGACGATCTCGGCCCGTGGGGCAACTATCTTCAGCAAGTCGATCGCGTCGCGCCGTACCTCGGCTCGCTGTCGCGCTGGCTCGAAACGCTGAAGCGCCCGAAGCGCATCCTGGTCGTCGATGTGCCGATCGAACTCGACAACGGTACCGTCGCGCACTTCGAAGGCTATCGCGTGCAGCACAACGTGTCGCGCGGCCCGGGCAAGGGCGGTGTGCGTTACCACCAGGACGTGACGCTGTCGGAAGTGATGGCACTGTCCGCATGGATGTCGGTCAAGAACGCGGCCGTGAACGTGCCGTACGGCGGCGCGAAGGGCGGTATCCGCGTCGACCCGCGCAAGCTGTCGCGTGGTGAGCTCGAGCGCGTGACGCGCCGCTACACCAGCGAAATCGGCATCATCATCGGCCCGAACACCGACATTCCGGCGCCGGACGTCAACACCAACGAACAGGTGATGGCGTGGATGATGGACACGTACTCGATGAACCAGGGCCAGACGTCGACCGGCGTCGTGACCGGCAAGCCGATCGCACTCGGCGGTTCGCTCGGCCGCAAGGAAGCAACGGGCCGCGGCGTGTTCGTCGTCGGCTGCGAAGCGGCGAAGAAGAAGGGCCTGGAAATCGAAGGCGCACGCATTGCAGTGCAGGGCTTCGGCAACGTCGGCGGCATCGCGGCGAAGCTGTTCCAGGAAGCGGGTGCGAAGGTGATCGCGGTGCAGGATCACACGGGCACGATCTACCAGCCGGCCGGCCTCGATTCGAACAAGCTGCTCGACCACGTTGCCCGCACGGGCGGCGTCGCGGGCTTCGAAGGTTCGGAGCCGATGCCGAACGACGAGTTCTGGACGGTCGAAACCGACATCCTGATCCCGGCGGCACTGGAAAACCAGATCACCGAGAAGAATGCAGCGAAGATCCGCACGAAGATCATCGTCGAAGGCGCGAACGGCCCGACGACGACGGCGGCGGACGACATCCTGACCGCGAACGGCGTGCTCGTGATCCCGGACGTGATCGCGAACGCAGGCGGCGTGACCGTGTCGTACTTCGAATGGGTGCAGGATTTCTCGAGCTTCTTCTGGACGGAAGACGAGATCAACCACCGTCTCGAGCGCGTGATGCGCGAAGCGTTCTCCGGCGTGTGGGCAGTCGCGGAAGAGCACAAGGTGTCGGTGCGTACGGCGGCGTTCATCGTTGCGTGCAAGCGCATCCTGATGGCACGCGAAATGCGTGGCCTGTATCCCTGATCGGCGGTTGCCGATTTCAGATCGGTTGACTACGATCAATCCATGACGCAATCCATCCGGTTGCGTGCATGAACCCTCGCGGGCGGTGCCGAATCCGGTACCGCCCGCGCGCGCATTCAGGCGCCGGAAGAGGGCCGAAGCCGGGAGGAAGGCTTCGCGCAGCACGATTCGTAGTGCGGTAAACAACCAGTACTTTCAAAAATATTACTTTGATACACTGGCGCGGGTTTTAGCCAAGGAGATGACCAAAATGAAATACCAAAAGGCAGTCCTGATGTTCGCGGCGCTTTGCGCGTTCGCAAGTGGCGCGCATGCTCAGGAGACGGGCACGCTGAAGAAGATCAAGGACACGGGCGTGATCGCGCTGGGGCACCGCGAATCGTCGATCCCGTTCTCCTACTATGACGAAAAGCAGCAGGTGGTCGGCTATTCGCGCGAATTCCAGATGAAGGTGGTCGACGCGGTGAAGAAGAAGCTGAACCTGCCGAACCTGCAGGTGAAGAACATCCCGGTCACGTCGCAGAACCGCATTCCGCTGGTGCAGAACGGCACGGTCGACATCGAGTGCGGCTCGACGACCAACAACGCCGAACGCCAGCAGCAGGCCGCGTTCTCCGACACGATCTTCGTGATCGGCACGCGCCTGATGACGAAGAACGATTCGGGCATCAAGGATTTCGCCGACCTGAAGGGCAAGACGGTCGTGACCACCGCCGGCACGACGTCCGAGCGCCTGCTGCGCAAGATGAACAACGAAAAGCAGATGGGCATGAACATCATCAGCGCGAAGGATCACGGCGATTCGTTCAATACGCTGGAATCGGGCCGCGCGGTCGCGTTCATGATGGATGACGCGCTGCTCGCGGGCGAGCGCGCGAAGGCGAAGAAGCCGGGCGACTGGGTGATCGTCGGTACGCCGCAATCGGAAGAAGCGTACGGCTGCATGATGCGCAAGGGCGATGCGGACTTCAAGAAGGTCGTCGACGACGCGATCTCGCAAGTCGAGAAGTCGGGCGAAGCCGCGAAGATCTACGCGAAGTGGTTCGAGAACCCGATCCCGCCGAAGGGGCTGAACCTGAACTTCCCGCTGTCCGATTCGATGAAGAAGCTGTACGCGAACCCGAACGACAAGGCGCTCGACTGACCGCACGGCCGTTGATGCAGAAATGACGCTAATGAGACGGAAGAGGCCCCGCTTCTTCCGTCTCTTTTTGCTGGAGTCTTGCCCATGTCTTACCACTGGAACTGGGGCATCTTCCTGAGCCCCGTGTCGACCGGCGAGCCGACGACTTATTTCGGATGGCTGATGTCCGGCTTCTGGGTGACGATCGAAGTGTCGCTCGTCGCCTGGGTCATCGCGCTGATCGTCGGTTCGCTGTTCGGCGTGCTGCGTACCGTGCCGAACAAGTGGCTGTCCGCGATCGGCACCCTGTACGTGTCGATCTTCCGGAACATTCCGCTGATCGTGCAGTTCTTCGTCTGGTATCTCGTGATACCCGAGCTGCTGCCCGCGTCGATCGGCACCTGGATCAAGCAGTTGCCGCCCACCACGCAGTTCTTTACCGCGTCGATCATCTGTCTCGGCCTGTTCACGGGCGCGCGCGTGTGCGAACAGGTGCGCTCCGGGATCAACGCGCTGCCGAAGGGCCAGCGCGCCGCCGGCCTCGCGATGGGCTTCACGCAATGGCAGACGTACCGCTACGTGCTGCTGCCCGTTGCGTACCGGATCATCGTGCCGCCGCTCACGTCGGAATTCCTGAACATCTTCAAGAACTCCGCCGTCGCGTCGACCATCGGCCTGCTCGACCTGTCCGCGCAGGCGCGCCAGCTCGTCGACTACACCGCGCAGACGTATGAATCGTTCATCGCGGTCACGCTCGCGTACGTGATCATCAACCTCGTCGTGATGGCGTTCATGCGCTGGATCGAAGGCCGCACGCGGCTGCCCGGCTATATCGGAGGCAAGTGATGCATCAGTTCGACTGGAGTAGTATTCCCGGCGCGCTGCCGACGCTGTGGACGGGGGCGATCGTCACGTTGCAGATCACGCTGATCGCGATCGTGGTCGGGATCGTCTGGGGCACGCTGCTGGCGCTGATGCGGCTGTCGGGCGTCAAGCCGCTCGCGTGGTTCGCGCAGGGCTACGTGACGGTGTTCCGCTCGATCCCGCTCGTGATGGTGCTGCTGTGGTTCTTCCTGATCGTGCCGCAGCTGCTGCAGGGCGTGCTCGGGTTGTCGCCGACGATCGACATCCGTCTCGCATCGGCGATGGTCGCGTTCTCGCTGTTCGAAGCCGCGTATTATTCCGAGATCATCCGCGCCGGCATCCAGGCGGTGCCGCGCGGCCAGGCGAACGCCGCGTTCGCGCTCGGCATGAACTACGCGCAGGCGATGCGCCTCGTGATCCTGCCGCAGGCGTTCCGCGCGATGGTGCCGCTGCTGCTCACGCAGGCGATCGTCCTGTTCCAGGATACGTCGCTCGTGTACGTGATCAGCCTCGCGGACTTCTTCCGCACGGCGGCCAACATCGGCGATCGCGACGGCACGACCGTCGAGATGGTCCTGTTCGCCGGCGCATGCTATTTCGTGATTTGCTCGTTGGCGTCTGCTCTCGTCAAGGGTCTCCAGAAAAAGGTCACAAGATGATTTCCATCAAGAACGTTTCGAAGTGGTATGGCCAGTTTCAGGTCCTCACCGACTGCACGACCGAGGTCAAGAAAGGCGAAGTGGTCGTCGTGTGCGGCCCGTCCGGTTCGGGTAAATCCACGCTGATCAAGACCGTGAACGGCCTCGAGCCGTTCCAGCAGGGCGAGATCCTCGTGAACGGCCAGTCGGTCGGCGACAAGAAGACGAACCTGTCGAAGCTGCGCTCGAAGGTCGGGATGGTGTTCCAGCATTTCGAGCTGTTCCCGCACCTGTCGATCACCGAGAACCTGACGCTCGCGCAGGTCAAGGTGCTCGGCCGCGGCAAGGACGAGGCGAACGAGAAGGGCATGAAGCTGCTCGATCGCGTCGGGCTGAAGGCGCATGCGCACAAGTTCCCGGGCCAGCTGTCGGGCGGCCAGCAGCAGCGGGTCGCGATCGCGCGCGCGCTGTCGATGGATCCGATCGCGATGCTGTTCGACGAGCCGACGTCCGCACTCGACCCCGAGATGATCAACGAAGTGCTCGACGTGATGGTCGAACTCGCGCAGGAAGGGATGACGATGATGGTCGTCACGCACGAGATGGGCTTCGCGAAGAAGGTGGCCCATCGCGTGATCTTCATGGACAAGGGTGCGATCGTCGAGGACGACCGCAAGGACGATTTCTTCTCGAATCCGAAATCGGAACGCGCGAAGGACTTCCTCGCGAAGATCCTGCACTGAGCGTTCGCGCGCGTCGGCGCTGCGTGTGCATCGCTGCGAAAACCGCCCGGCCTCGCGCCGGGCGGTTTTTTTTCGTCCGCCGCCAGCGGGCGTTACCAGCTGTATCGGTAGCCGATCTGCCCGACGATGCCGCGCCGGTAGTCGCCGCCGATGTTGCGTGCGATCTTCGCGTTCGCATACAGCTCGCCCGACTTGCCGAAGCCTGCGGTCACGCCGACGCCGAGCTCGTACCACGTGCGGCCGAGATGCGTCGCGAACGGGGTGCCGCCGACGACGGTCTGGCCCGGCGACAGGAAGTCGTGCAGTACGTCGGCCGTGAAGTACGGCGTCGCGGCACCGCCGCCCGAATCCGACTGGAGGTTCGGCCGGAAGATGCGCACGCCGACGCGGCCGCGCAGCGCGTTCGTCGTCGTGCCCGAAACCGCCGAGACGTTGTCGTTGAACCCGTTCAGCTTCAGGTACTGAACCATCAGCTGCGCCTGCGGTTCGACCGCGACCGGCAGCGCGCCGATCGCGAACGGCTTGCCGACTTCCTGCGACAGTGCGACACCGAAGCCGTTCTGCGACGCCTCGTTGCCGTAGCTGTCGCGATAGCGGTTGCCGTAGTGCGTGACCTGCCCGACGCTGTCGAAGTACGTGCCGTCGGACAGGTACTTCGTCCAGTAGCCGCCGACGCTCTGCGCGTGCATCTCGACCGAGCCCGTCGACGTCGACAGGTTGGCCGTGTCGGCGCGCGCCATGTCGCTGAAGCTCGCGTTCGACACGCCGATGCTGGCCGTCACACCCGCGTGCGTGCTGCCGCCGCCGTTCGGCGCCTGGTCGAGCGTCCAGTCCTTGCCGAACTGCGCGAAGAACGTGCGCGCGTCGGCCGCGAAGCGGCCTGCGTTCGCGTCGAGGCTCTGGCCGCCGATGCGCCCCCACACGCCGTCGCGATTGCCGGGCTGCTGCTTGCCGAGGTTGTAGATGTCGCCGACGCGCTCGTGCAGCTTGCCGAGGGTCGAGAAGCCGTAGTCGGCGTTCAACAGCGGCGTGAGCGCGTAGCCGGCGACACCGGGGCGATACGCGAGCGTGCCGCCGTTGCCATTCCCGTTGCCGTTACCGTCGCCGCCACCGGACGGGTGGATCGGGTCGCCGGGGTCCGACGGATCGAGCTGCGACCGCAGGTACCAGCCGTTCGCGTCGCCTTGCCCGCCGCGATACAGCCGGTATTCGTACGCGCCCGCCTGTACGGGGCCCGCGAGCTGGAACGCCGATGCGGTGGTCGTGCCGCCGTTGGCCGTGACGACCACCGGAATCCCGTCGCCCATCGTCTGCGCGCCGGTGCCGGCCGTGTTGGCGATCTTCAGGCCCGTCGTGCCGCTCGCGGCGCCGCCGTTCACGATCACCCGATCGGTCGGCGAGGCGTCGGCGCCGAGGAAGGTGTTGAGCGCGATCGTGCCGCCGTTGCCGACGTAGCTGCCGGTCGTCAGCGTCTTGTAGCTGCCCGCGAGCGTCGGCGAACCGGTCGGTGCGGCGAACGCGACCAGGCCCGCGTTGTTCAGGCTGCTCAGCACGGAGCTGCCCGTCATGCGCCAGGTGCTGCTGCCGTCGACGGTCAAGGCGACCGGATCGATCGTGCCGGTCAGCGTCGTGCCGTTCGCGAGGAACACGTTGCCGATGCTCGATGCGTCGGAGACGACGTTGCCGGTCAGGTTCACGGCCGACGCGGTGAAGCTGGCGTGGCTGCCGTTCGACAGGTCGAGCAGCGTGCCGTTGCCGGCCGTCACGACCGTGCCGTTGCGCACGGCGATGTCGGCCGTGCCGCCGCGCACGGCGAAGGCCGGCCCGGTGGCGGACGTGACGCCGCCGCCGTCGACGAGCACCGAGCTCGTCGCGCCGTTGGCGAGCGTATCCGACGTCAGCACGCCGGCCGTCGCGCCCTTGAGTGTCGTGCCGGTCAACGCGAGCACGCCGCCGCTGTCGGCGGTTGCGCCGTTGCCGGCGGCGCTGGCGATCGACGAGCCGGTATCGCCGATACGGCCGCCGTTCTGCGCGACGAGGCCGTCGGCCGCCGTGCCGGCTGCGCTGATCTTCGCGCCCGACAGCAGCGCGGTCGCGCCGCCGCTCGTCACGATCGCGGCCGAACCCGCGCCGGTCGTCGCGACGGTCGTACCGTTGGCCGTCAGCGTCGAATCGGCGCCCGACACGAAGAAGCCGCGCGCGTTGTCGCCGGTGGTCCGGACGACGGTCGCCGCATCGGTCGCGATGCGCGCGCCGGCGCCGGTCGACGACAGGCCGTCTGCGCCGCCGCCGGTCGTGCCGATCTGCGTGCCGGACAACGCGACCGTCGCGTTCGTCCCCTGGTTGTCGATCCCCTTGCCCGAGCCGCCGACCGCGATCGACGTCGCGCCGGCCGCGAGCCCGCCGCCCGTCACGGTCGAGTCGATCAGCACGCCGTCGGCGCTGCCGTTCGCGATCACGGTGCCGGCGCCCGACAGCGCGACCGATGCGCCGGCGCCCGTCAGGTGCACGCCCGCGATGCCGTCGTCGGCTTCGATCGAACCCGCGTTGGCGAGCGTCGCCGACGCACCCTGGACGAGCGCGCCGGTGCCGTCGGAGACGCGGATCGTCGACGCGTTGTTCACCGTGCCGAGCGTGCCGATCACGACGCCCGTCGAGCCGGCGCCCGTCAGCAGTACCGTGTTGCGGTTCTCGAGCGTGCCGAGGCGTTGCGCGACGAAGCCCGTCACGCCGGCAGTCGATGACGTGACGGCGGCGCTGTTGGTGAGCGTCGTCGCGACCGGTGCGCCGGCATTGGCGCCGGCGAGGTCGTGCGCCTGGCCGTCGACGACGCCGGCGATCGCGCCGGCCGCGTTCAGGTTGATCGTCGCGCCCGCGTCGATCGTGCCTTGCGCGCCGCCTTCGACTGCAATCGCGATGCCGTTCGTGCCGTTGACGTTGTAGATCGCGTTGCCGGTCGACAGCACGGTGCCGGCGTCGGTCGCGAGCACGCCGCGTGCGCGCTGGCCGTTGACGTCGGTCGTCAGCGCGCCGGCCGTCGACGCGCCCGTGTAGGCCGCACCGCCCGCGACCCGGAACAGCGTCGAATCGTCGGTGTCGACGCGGAGGTGCTGCGCGGCGACGTTGATCTGCGAGCCCGCGCCATAGGCGTAGAAGCCGATCTGGTTCGTGCCCGACATGAAGGCGGGCACCGCATTGGCGCCGACGTCGATCGTCGCGCCCGAACGCGCGTGCACGCCGATCGCGCCGGTGCCCGTCAGGTTGAGCGCGCCGTCGAGCGTGGCCTTCGCGCGCGGCCCTTCGGCCCACACGCCGTAGTTGCGCGTGCCCGAGGCGGGATCGAGGCCGCCGGCCACGTTGATCGTGCCGGTCGAGGTCGCAGCCGTCGCGGTCGCGCCGGTCCCGACGACCATGATGCCGATGCCGTTGACGCCATTCAGCGTGATGGTGCCGGTATTGGTCACGGTCGCGGCCGTGTTGGCCGCGAGCATGCCGACGTTGGCGAGCGGCGTGCCGGACGCCGCGCCGTTGACGACGATCGCGCCCGCGTTGCTCAGCGTGCCGGACGACGAGCCGATGCTCGCCAGCGCGGCGCCGTTCTGTGTCTGCGAACCGATCACGATCGTGCCGAGGTTGCTCGCGGTACCCGATGCGCCGAGCAGGATGCCGTACGCGTGCGCGGACAGCGCGACGTCGTTCGCGGCTTCCGGCGCGCTGGCGTCGTACTGGGCCGCCCGGCCGAGGTAGATCGTGCCGCCGGCTTCGTTCGTGAAGCTGCCGCCGGCAACGAGGCCGCCGATCACCTGGCTGTCGAGCGTCGTCGCGTTGACGCCGACGTTGATCGTGCCGGCGTTCGATGCGGTCGCGCCGTCGGTCGCGGCCACCGCATAGTTTTGCAGGTCGAGCCGGTTGCGGATGAGATCCCAGGCGCCGACGTTCATCACGCCGTTGTTGACGAACGTGGTGCCTGCGCCGTTCGCGTACACGCCGCTGCCTTCGACGTACGTGTTGAGGCCGAAGTTGTCGGGCGGAACGGCGCCGCTCGTGCTGACGTTGTCGCCGGCCGTATAGCCGGAGGAAATCGAGCCGTTGTTGACGCCGCTCGCGCCGCTCAGTAGGCGCACCAGCGTGAAGTCGCCCGACAGGCGCCCGTCGTTGACGAAGTGCGCGCCGTTCTCCGCGACGACGGCAGCGCTCGCGTCGATCGTGTTGGCGCCGCGGAAGTCGATCTGACCGTCTTTGCCGATGTGCAGCGTCGCGTTCGCGCCGGTGCCGTGCATCGCGGTCGGATAGTTTCTGGGCAACGCGTTCTTGTCGCCGGGCGACACGTTGTTCGCGTACTCGAAGGTCTGCGGGGAGAGCGTTACGGCCTGGCCGAACGCGTTGTCGTAGGCGGCCTGCGAGCCGAGCGCGCCGTTCCGGACCGAGCGCACGAGGAAGTCGTTGTACGCGGCAAGCGACGCGGCGTCGGTGACGGTCCACGTGCTGCCGTCGAACGCGGTGAAGGTGCCCGCGTAGGCTGGCACGTCGAGCTGGATGCTGCCGACGGGGCCGCCGCTCGCGAGATAGTCGCCGGTGATGAACCAGATCTGGTTGCGCGAATTCCAGTTGATGACGCTCGGTGCCGAGCCGGTGCCGTCCGCGTAGGTGAGGTCGGTCTGCTTGGCCGCGATCGTGATCGCATTGCCTGCCGCCGCGGGTGCGTTTGCCGGGTTGCCGATCGATACGTCGAGCGTGCCGCCCGAGTTCGCGACCGTGCCGATCCGCGTGTTCACGTACTGGTTGCCGTTCACGTCGTGGTAGACCGGCACGATGGTCGAGCCTGCATTCGACGGGGTGAAAGCGGACGAATCGTAGGTGGCGACTGACGTGCGGCCGCCCGTGATCGAGTCGGGGGTGCCGACGCTTTGCGTCTTGCCGCCGAGCGTCAGCAACGGCTGATTCGGGTTGCCCGAAATGACGGACGTGCTGCCGAGCGGCATCTGCGTGTAGCCCATGTCGCCGGTTGCACCGGTCCACGCGCCCGTCAGGCTGACCCGGTCGCCGCCCGACACGGTCGTGGCGCCGACGAGGTTGTCGTTGACGGTCGGGCTGAAGCTGCCGAGCGCGCAGGTGCCGTTGTTCGCGACGGCTGCGCCACTGCCGCACGTCGACGCGTACGCGGAGCCGGCCGACAGCGCGGCCAGCGCGGCGCCGACTGCCGCGACGCGAAGCGATGTCCGGCGCGGTGCCGCG
>NZ_JAAGPM010000106.1:0-27384 GCF_017104865.1 Burkholderia sp. Ac-20349 | reverse complement strand
GAGCGCGTCGTAGCCGTCGGCGACCGGTTCCGCGACGCTCGTGCGGCAGGTCATCACGGCCTGCGTGGCGAGCGAGCGCACGCTCCACACGGCGTCGACCGCCGCGCGCTTGCCGGGCCACGATTCGAAGCGCTGCACGTTCACGCTGACGCGATACACGGGCACGCCAGGCGGGTGGGCGGAATTCGCGACGTCGATCGTGCCGAGCTGCGCGGCGAGATCGTCCGACAGCGCGCGGCGGATCTCGTCGGCGGGCGGCGACGCCCAGCGTTCCTGCTCGAGCACGTCGACCTGCGCGGCGTTCTTCTGCACGACCAGCTGGTTTTTCGCGATCTGCTCGGGCACGCCGACGGACGGTACTTCGATCAGGAACGCCGGGTTGGCCGGCGCGGTGCGCAGCGGCGCTGCGGCGTCGGCCGGGCTGAGCGTGTAGAACCGCGCGGGCGGCGAGCTGCACGCGGCGAGCGCGAGGGCGGCGACAGCCGCCGCCGCGCCGCTCGCGAAACCGTTCACGCGTGTCGTCATTGTTGATCTCCTGGCTTGCCCTTGAGCAGCGATTCGGGGTGGCGCTCCAGATAGTCGGAGAGCGCGTTCAGCGACTGCAGCGTGCGCGTGAGTTCCTTCAGCGCGCCGCGCACGTCGGTCTGCAGCGGCGAATCCTGCTGCAGCGTCGCTTCGGCGGTCGAGAAGGTCTGCTTCGCGGCCGACAGCGTGTCGCGCGCTTCCGGTGCGACCTGCGTGTCGAGCTGCTTGAACAGCTTGTCGGCGTTCGACAGCGCGCTGTTCAGGTTCGCGCCGATCTGGTCGAACGGCACCTTGTCGAGCTTCTTCGCGATGTCGGCGACCTGCAGCTGCAGCTCGTCGAGCGTGTTCGGCACGGTCGGCAGCTCGAGCGGCTGGCGGGCCGTGTCGATCTGCGCGGCCGGCGCCTTCGGGAAGAAGTCGAGCGCGACGTACAGCTGGCTCGTCAGCAGGTTGCCGGTGCGCAGCTGGCCGCGCAGCCCGTGCCGGACGAGCCGCTCGACGATCTCGCGACGGGCCGGTTCGCCCTTGCTCTCGATCGTCTCGCGGAAGCGGCGGCCGAGGCGCTCCGGATAGATGTTCATCGTCACCGGCATCAGGAAGTTCTTCGTCTTCGGATCGAAGTCGATGCCGATATTGGTGACTTCGCCCAGCACGATGCCGCGGAAGTCGACCGGCGCGCCGACGCCGAGCCCGCGCAGCGACTGGTTGAAGTTCATCACGACCTGCAGCGGCTGGCCGTCCGGATCGCGCATCGCGTCGGCTTCGTCGGAGCCGAGCCGGAAGGTCGAGTTGTTCGCCGCGGTCGTGCCGGAGCCCTGGTTCGGCGGCGTCTGGAACGCGATGCCGCCGAGGATCACGGTGGCGAGCGACTGCGTGTTCAGCTTCAGGCCGCTCGAATCGAGCCGCAGGTCGACGCCGCTTGCCTGCCACCAGCGTGAGTTCACGCCGACGTACTGGTTGTACGGCGCGTTGACGAACACGTGGAACGTGACGCCCGTGCCGTCCTTGTCGAGCGAGAAGCCGACCACCTGGCCGACCTGCACGCGCCGGTAGTAGACCGGCGAACCGATGTCGACCGAGCCCAGCGAATCGCCACGCAGCACGTATTGCGTGCCCTTCTGGTCGCCGGTGACGGCCGGCGGCGTTTCGAGACCCGTGAAGTCGCTCTGGGTATCCTGCGAGCGCCCGGCGTCGACGCCGATGTATGCACCGGACAGCAGCGTGCCGAGCCCCGACACGCCGGTCGCGCCGATGCGCGGCCGCACGATCCAGAAGCGCGAGTCCTTGACCGCGAAATCCTCGGCTTCCTTCTTCAGCTGCACCTGGACGAGCACGCGCGACAGGTCTTTCGACAGCTTGATCGTCTTGACCATGCCGATCTCGACGTCCTTGTACTTGACCTGGGTCTTGCCGGGCTCGAGCCCTTCGGCGCTGTGGAAGCTGATCGTGATTTCCGGGCCGCGCTCGCGCACGGACTTGATCACGAGGCCGATGCCGATCAGCGCGGCGATCAGCGGCACGAGCCAGACGAGCGACGGCAGCCAGCCGCTTTTCGTCGAGATCGTCGGATCGGGCGGCCGGGGCGCGTCGTGCTGCGGGCCTTGTGGACTATTCATGGTGATTCCCTGAGGTTTCGACTGGATCCCAGATCAGGCGGGGATCGAACTGCATCGACGCGAGCATCGTCAGGATCACGACGGAACCGAACGCGAGCGCGCCGGGGCCGGCCGTGATGATGGCGAGCGAACGAAAATGGACGAGCGCGACGGTCAGCGTCACGACGAAGATGTCGAGCATCGACCAGCGGCCGATGCGCTCGACGATCCGGAACAGGCGCGTGCGCTGCAGCGGCCGCCAGGCGGTGCGGCGCTGCGCGCTGATCACAAGGATCAGCAGCACGCCGAGCTTGAGCATCGGCACGAGGATGCTCGCGACGAACACGACGACGGCGAGCGGCCAGTCGCCCGAGATCCAGAAATAGATGACGCCGCTCATGATCGTGTCTTCCTGCGAGCCGACGATCGACGCCGTGCGCATGATCGGCAGCAGGTTCGCGGGAATGTACAGGATCGCGGCCGCGAGCAGCAGCGCCCACGTGCGCATCAGGCTGTTCGGCGTGCGGAAATGGAGCGCGCTGCCGCAGCGTGCGCAGTGTGCGTGCGGCTGGTCGAGCGTCTGCACGAGGCCGCACACGTGGCAGCTGGCGTAGCCCTCGCGGGCGGCGGTCGGGATCGTCATCGGCGGGCGGCTTCCGGCAGCGGGGCGGCATCGTCGGGCTGCCCGGGCGCGCGCCCGGCACGCAGGTCGTCGGCGATGTCCCACAGCGTGCGCGGATCGAACATCAGCACGACGGCGATCATCAGCGTGAGCGCGGCGAACGCGAACAGCGCGGCTTCGGGAACGACTCTTGCGAGACTCACCATCTTCACGATCGTGACGAGGATCCCGAGCATGAACACCTCGATCATTCCCCACGGCCGCACGAGCTCGATCGCGCGCAGTACCAGGTTGAAACCGGGCGGCACGACGCCGCGGCGGATCGGCAGCAGCAGGTACAGCAGCGCGGCCATCTCGACGAGCGGGAACAGCACGGTCGAGCAGAACACCATCACGCCGACGATCGCCATGTCCTGGTGCCACAGCGAATCGATCGCGCCGATCAGTGTGGTCTGCACACGATTGCCGTTCACGTCCATTTCGAGGATCGGGAACGCCTGCGCGATCGTGAACGTGATCAGCGCCGCGAGCGCGAGCGCGCAGATCCGCTCGATCTGCGCGGCGCTGTTGCGATAGAGCAGTGCATCGCAGCGCGGACAGCGCGCGGATTCACGTCCGCTCAGGCGCGGTTTGTGCAACAGTGCGTCGCACTCGTGACAGGCAATCAGGTCGTTTCGTTGCATGGAAAAGGCAGTTGTGCGACGGCTGGGGAGACGCGTCGACGGGGCCGGAACCCGCGCCAATCTTACCAAAAGGCCTTTTTCGGTGTGTCAACGATCGTGTGTTCGGTGACTGATCGGTAACATGACAGGAAACCGTCAGCCGGCTGGCGCGCCTGTCTTCAGAGTCCGCGCGCGTCAAAAGGTTGCGGTAGCATGGCGCCCTTGACAAGCGTCGGACCAATTGCCGGCGCGGCTGTTCGCTGAACTGAGGAATCCAAGATGGCATCGAAATCGCTGCCGGCCACGCCGGTACGCTATACGCAGACTGCGATCGCGCTGCACTGGCTGATCGCGCTGCTGATCGTCTGCGCGTTCGCGCTGGGCTGGGTGATGACCGACATCCCCGGCTTCACGCCGACCAAGCTGAAGTACTTCTCGTGGCACAAGTGGATCGGCGTGACCGTATTCGCGCTGGCCGTCGCGCGCGTGCTGTGGCGTGCGACTCACGTGCCGCCGGCGCTGCCGGGCGATACGCCGGCGTGGCAGCGTGCCGCGTCGCACGGCGTGCACATCCTGCTGTACGTGCTGATGATCGTGATTCCGGTGACGGGCTACCTGTACAGCTCGGCGTCGAACATCCCGGTCGTCTACCTCGGCATCGTGCCGCTGCCGCGGCTGATCGACCCCGATCCGGTGCTCAAGGAAACCTTCAAGACGCTGCACGTGTCCTTGAATTACATTCTGCTTGCGCTCGTCTCGCTGCACGTGCTCGCGGCGCTCAAGCACCAGTTGTTGGACCGCGACGGCCTGCTGTCGCGGATGCTCCCCTTTGCCAAATGAAGGATCCCATGAAAGTGTCTTTCTCCCGCTCCATGCTGACCGCCTTCGCCGCGGTGTCACTTCTCGCGTCGGGCGCGGCGCTCGCCGATGTCGATCTCGCGAAGAGCAAGGTGTCTGCCGTGTCGAAGCAGATGAACGTGCCGACCGAAGGCGCGTTCAAGAAATTTTCCGCGCAGGTGAAGTTCGATCCGGCGAAAGCCGCGCAGGGCAGCGCCCAGATGACGATCGACGTCGCGAGCTATGACCTCGGCGACAAGATGTACAACGACCAGGTCGCCGGCAAGGACTGGTTCGACGCGAAGGGGTATCCGCAGGCGACGTTCGTGTCGTCGGCGATCGCGCCGGCGGGCGGCAACAAGTACAACGTGACCGGCAAGCTGACGATCAAGGGCAAGTCCGAGAACGTCACGGTGCCCGTCACGGTCACGCAAAGCGGCGCGACGCAGACGTTCGACGGTGTGCTGCCGATCAAGCGTTCGGCCTTCAACGTCGGTACCGGCGAGTGGAAGGACACGTCGGTCGTCGCGGACGAAGTGCAGATCAAGTTCCATCTCGTCGCCACCAAGTAAGCGGCGGGCTGTCGCCTCACCTGAATGCCGCGCGAGGGCGCGGCGCCGTTCCAAGGAGAAAGAGTTTGAAAAAGCAACTGATCATCGCCGTGGGCGCGCTGGCCGCGTCGCTGTCGTTCTCGGCGTTTGCCGATAGCGCAACGTACCAGTTCGATCCGAGCCACACGTACCCGAGCTTCGAGGCCGACCACTTCGGCGGCCTGTCGGTCTGGCGCGGCAAGTTCGACAAGTCGAGCGGCACCGTGACGCTCGACCGCGCGGCGAAGACGGGTACGGTCGACGTGACGACCGACATCGCGTCGATCCACACCGGCAGCGCGAAGCTCGACGAGCACCTGCAGACGGCCGAGTTCTTCGACGTCACCAAGTTCCCGCAGGCGAACTACAAGGGCACGATCAAGTTCGACGGCGACAAGCCGGTGTCGGTGGTCGGCAACCTGACGATGCATGGCGTCACGAAGCCGGTGACGCTGAAGATCGATTCGTTCAAGTGCATGCCGCACCCGATGCTCAAGCGCGAAGTGTGCGGCGTCGACGCCGTCGGCGAATTCAGCCGCGACGATTTCGGCCTCGACTACGGCAAGCAGTACGGTTTCAAGATGAAGACGAAGCTGCTGATCACGGCCGAAGCCGTCAAGCAGCAGTAACGCTTCCGGCCGGGCCGGCCGCCGCGCCGGCCCGCCGCGAGTACGCCGCCGCGTTCCCGTCAGGGGGCGCGGCGGTATTTTTTTGCGCGCCTATAATCGCCCGAGCGCCGTGCGCGGCGCCGGGCAGGCCGACGGCGCGCGCGAGTGCATCGAACAGAACGTACAACGACAAGGAGATCGCCGATGCATGCCGTCACGCAGTCCCGTTCCATTGCCTCGTCGCCGCGCGTGTGGCGCGCGGTGGTCGCCGCGTCGATCGGCAACGCGCTCGAGTGGTTCGATCTCGTCGTCTACGGCTTCTTCGCGGTGACGATCTCGAAGCTGTTCTTCCCGGCGGGCAACGACACCGTGTCGCTGCTGCTCACGCTCGGCACGTTCGGCGTGTCGTTCTTCATGCGCCCGCTCGGCGCGATCGTGCTCGGCGCGTATGCCGATCGCGAGGGCCGCAAGGCCGCGCTCACGCTGTCGATCCTGCTGATGATGGCCGGCACGCTGATCATCGCGGTGCTGCCGACCTACGAGACGATCGGCGTCGCGGCGCCGGTGATCCTCGTCGCCGCGCGGCTGATGCAGGGTTTCTCGGCCGGCGGCGAGTTCGGCAGCGCGACCGCATTCCTCGCCGAGCACGTGCCGGGCCGGCGCGGCTTCTTCGCGAGCTGGCAGGTCGCGAGCCAGGGGCTCACGACGCTGCTTGCCGCCGGCTTCGGCACCGTGCTGAACGCGCAGCTGTCGGCCGCGCAGATGGCGTCGTGGGGCTGGCGCGTGCCGTTCTTCTTCGGCCTGCTGCTCGGGCCGGTCGCGTACTACATCCGCACGAAGGTCGACGAGACGCCCGAGTTCCTCGCGGCGGAAGGCACCGCGAACCCGCTGCGCGACACGTTCGCGTCGCACAAGGCGCGCCTCGTCGCCGCGATGGGCGTGGTCGTGCTCGGCACCGTCGCAACCTATCTCGTGCTGTTCATGCCGACCTACGGCGTGAAGCAGCTCGGCCTCGCGCCGTCGGCCGCGTTCGCGGCGATCCTCGTCGTCGGCGTGATCCAGATGGCGTTCGCGCCGCTCGTCGGCCACTGGTCGGACACTTACGGCCGCGTGCGCGTGATGATCGCGCCGGCCATCGGCATCCTCGTGCTGATCTATCCGGCGTTCGCGTACCTGGTCGCGCATCCGGGCTTCGGCACGCTGATCGCGCTGCAGGTGCTGCTCGCGTTCCTGATGACGGGCTACTTCGCGGCGCTGCCGGGTTTGTTGTCCGAAGTGTTTCCGGTGCAGACGCGCACGACCGGGATGTCGCTCGCGTATAACGTCGCGGTGACGATCTTCGGCGGCTTCGGGCCGTTCATCATCGCGTGGCTGATCAAGGCGACCGGGATGAAGACCGCGCCGAGCTTCTACCTGATGTTCGCGGCCGTGTTGAGCCTCGTGGCGCTCGTCGTGCTGCGCCGGCGATTCGGATTCCGGTAACCGGGCGGGCGGCGCGCGTCAGTTGCCGACGCGCTCGCACACGGGCTGCGCCGGCATCAGTTGCGGCTTGGTTTCGACGGTCTGCACGGGGCGCCCGGCGAGTGCGGCGAGCGCTTGCCTGAGTTGCCAGTCGGTTGCCGTGCCGAACACGCGCTGCGGCAGCGCCGCGCTCTTCGCCGTATCGATCTTCGCGAGCGCGCGCTGCTCGCGTAGCTTCTGCCGTTCCTTGCGCCCCTTCGCGAACGGATCGGGCGCCAGCAGGTCCGCATACGGCGCACGGGGGAGGTCGGCTTCCCGGTACCACAGCAGCACGCCGTCGACGTCCGAGTCGCGGCGCGGCGGCACGAGCCAGTCCGGCACGACGCCGTAGCCGTCCATCGGGCAGCCGTTCGGCCGCAGGTTGCGCGCATACGTGAAATTCAGGCGCGTGCCGTCGATCAGGTCGACGCCCGTCTGCGCGAGGCCCTTGCCGTAGGTCGGCATGCCGAGCAGCTTCGCGCGGCCGAGATCCTTCAGCGCGGCCGCAGTCGCTTCGGCGGCCGATGCGCTCTGTCCGTCGACGAGCACGACGAGCGGCACGGTGCGCCACCAGTCGTCGGCCTGCAGCGGCGCGAGCGGATCCTGCCCGCGCATGACCGGTAGTTCGTAGTCGGGCCAGTTGGTCGTGTAGCGGCGGCGGTTGGCGTCGCCGCGCTCGACCGTCACCATCGCGGTGCGGTCGCGGCCCGCGAACAGCGCGATGATGCCGATCGCCGCATTGATTGCGCCGCCGCCGTTGATGCGCAGGTCGAGAATCAGGCCTTTCACCGGCGGGCCCGCGCGGCGCGCGGCCTGCACCGTGTCGATGTAGTCACCGACCGCCGGTTCCGGGAAGCTCGACAGCCGCGTGTACAGGATGTCGCCGTCGAGCCGCTTCGCGGTCGCCGGATGGGGTTTGAGGATCTTTCGCACGGGCGCGAAGCTCAGCGTCGCGTGCGACGGGCCGCGCTGAACCGTGAGCTTCAGCGGCACGCCCGCGTCGCCCTTTGAGAGCTTGGCCAGGTCGGCGGGGTCGATGCCGACGACGCTCGTATCGTTCATCGCGACGACGAGATCGTCGGGGCGCACGCCGGCCTGTTCCGCGGGCGCGTCGGGAATCACGTCGACGATGTGCAGCCCGTCGGGCCGCGTCTCGAACACGATGCCGATGCCGGGCGTGCCGTCGCGCGCGCGTCGTTCGTCGTCGCGGCGCTCTTGCTCCTCCTTCGCGTCGAAGAACCGCGCGTACGGCAGCGTCTTGATTCCTGCGTGGGTCGTTGCGTCGAGCAGCGCGCCGATGTCGACGTCGGTCAGGTGCTGCCGCTTCAGGACTTCCACCGCCGCCTTGAGCTCGCAGATCTGCGGCTCCCAGTCGGGCGGGCAGGGCGAAGGCGGCTGGGCGGCGGGCGAGACGGCGCCGGGTGCGGAAACAGAAGCGGAAGCGGGCGGCGGGGCCGCCGGCTGCTGCGCACCGACGGGCGACACGCACGGCAGGAGCGCGGCCGTGACGGCTGCGCAAACGGCAAGGCGAAGTACGACACGCGTGGGAGGCATCATCGGGACCGCACGTTTGAACGGAGGGCGAAGGTGCTGTCCCGCCGACGCGCGGCCGGCAGGCGGCGCGGCGGGACGGTCACGATTGTAGCCGACGCGCGCGACGGCGCAGGGCGAGCGGGCGGCGCGATGCACGGCAGTGGCGCAGCCATGAAAAAAGCCGGCCCAACCGGGCCGGCTTGTCGTCTGTGCCGAAGCAGCGTGGCGCTTAAACCTGTGCGCCTGCGTTCGGATCGTCCGGATCGTGCGCGGTCTTCTTTTCCTTGAGCAGGTCTTCGCGCTTGATGCCGAGCCACATCGCGAGCGAACCCGCGACGAACACCGACGAGTAGATGCCGAACATGATGCCGACCGTCAGCGCGAGTGCGAAGTAGTGCAGCGTCGGGCCGCCGAAGAAGAACATCGACAGCACCATCATTTCGGTCGACGTGTGCGTGATGATCGTGCGCGACATCGTGGTCGTGATCGCGTGGTTGATCACTTCCTGCACGCTCATCTTGCGTTCGCGGCGGAACGTTTCGCGGATCCGGTCGAAGATGACGACCGACTCGTTGACCGAGTAGCCGAGTACCGCGAGGATCGCCGCGAGCACCGCCAGCGAGAACTCCCACTGGAAGAACGCGAAGAAGCCGAGAATGATCACGACGTCGTGCAGGTTGGCGATGATGCCGGCCACTGCGTACTTCCACTCGAAGCGGAACGACAGGTAGATCACGATGCCGATCACGACGCACGCGAGCGCGAGCAGGCCGTCGGTCGCGAGCTCCCGGCCGACCTGCGGGCCGACGAACTCGACGCGTTGCAGCGTGACGTCCGGGCTCTGCGCCTTCAGCGCGCCCATCACCTGGTCGCTCTGCTGCGCGGACGTGAGGCCTTCCTTCAGCTGCAGGCGGATCAGCACGTTGCGCGACGTGCCGAAATTCTGCACCTGCGCGTCGGCGTAGCCGAGCTTGCCGAGCGTCGCGCGCACGGGTTCGAGTTCCGCGGCCTGCTGGTACTGCACCTCGATCACCGTCCCGCCGGTGAATTCGACGGACAGGTGCAGCCCGCGGTGGAACAGGAAGAACACGGCGGCGAGGAACGTGACCAGCGAGATCACGTTGAACACCAGCGCGTGCCGCATGAACGGAATGTCTTTACGGATGCGGAAAAATTCCATGATTCGTCTCCGGGGCCTTATTGGGTCGAGCCCGGTTTCTTCGGCGACACGCCTTGCTGCGCGCGATTGCGCAGCTGCGGCTTGCCGGCGCGCGGCGCGTTGCTCTTCGCGGGGGCGGCGAGCTTCGCGGCGCGTGCCGTGTCGGTCGATTCGTCGGCGTCGGTGAACGACGCGCCGGCAGCGGCGCCTTCCGGCTTCCACACCTGGCCGATCGCGAGCGACTTCAGCTTCTTGCGGCCGCCGTACCAGAGGTTGACGATCCCGCGCGAGAAGAACACCGCGGAGAACATCGACGTCAGGATACCGAGGCAGTGCACGATCGCGAACGCGCGAACCGGGCCCGAACCGAACGCGAGCAGCGCGAGGCCGGCGATCAGCGTCGTGACGTTCGAGTCGAGAATCGTCGCCCAGGCGTGCGCGTAGCCGGCCTGGATCGCGAGCTGCGGCGGCTGGCCGGCGCGCAGTTCTTCACGCACGCGCTCGTTGATCAGCACGTTCGAGTCGATCGCCATACCGAGCGCGAGCGCGATAGCGGCGATACCGGGCAGCGTCAGCGTCGCCTGCATCAGCGACAGCACGGCGACGAGCAGCAGCAGGTTCACCGACAGGCCGATCACCGACACCACGCCGAACAGCATGTAGTACGCGATCATGAACACGGCGATCGCGCAGAAGCCCCAGATCACCGAGTGGACGCCCATCTTGATGTTGTCGGCGCCGAGGCTCGGGCCGATCGTGCGTTCCTCGATGATGTCCATCGGCGCGGCGAGCGAACCGGCGCGCAGCAGCAGCGCGAGGTCGGCCGCGGCCTGCGGCGTCGGCTGGCCCGTGATCTGGAAGCGGTCGCCGAGTTCCGACTGGATCGTCGCGACCGTCAGCACTTCGCCCTTGCCCTTCTCGAACAGCACCATTGCCATCGGCTTGCCGATGTTGTCGCGCGACACCGTGCGCACCGCGCGGCCACCGGCCGAGTCGAGGCGGATGTTGACCGACGGACGCTGGTGTTCGTCGAAGCCGGCCGATGCATCGATGATGCGGTCGCCGGTGAAGATCACGTCCTTCTTCAGCAGCACGGGCGCCTGGATGCCCTGCGTGAACAGTTCTTCGCCCGGCGGCACCGGATCGTTCGGGTTCGGGTGCGTGTTGATCGGGTCGGCGAGGCGTGCTTCGAGCGTCGCGGTACGGCCGATGATGTCCTTCGCCTTCGCGGTGTCCTGCACGCCCGGCAGTTCGACGACGATGCGGTCGCTGCCTTGCTGCTGCAGGATCGGCTCGGACACGCCGAGTTCGTTCACGCGGTTGTGGAGCGTCGTCAGGTTCTGCTTGAGCGCGGCGTCCTCGACGGACTTCTGCACGGCCGGCGTAAACGTGCCGACGACCTGCGTGCCGCCACCGCCGGGCTGGGTCGCCCACTGCAGTTCGGTGATCGACAGCGCGAGCACCTTGCGGGCGTCTTCCGCCGTCTGCGCGTCGCTGAAATTGACGACCACGGACTGGTCGACGCGGCTGACGCCGCCGTCGCGGATGTTCTTGTCGCGCAGCAGCGTGCGCGCGTCGGACGCGTCGGAATCGAGCTTCTTCGTCAGCGCGCCCGTCATGTCGACCTGGAGCAGGAAGTGGACGCCGCCGCGCAGGTCGAGGCCGAGATACATCGGCAGCGCGTGCAGGGCGGTCAGCCAGCGCGGCGACGCGCTCTGCAGGTTCAGGGCGACGACGTACTGCGGATCGTTCGGGTCGGCGTTCAGCGACTTCTGCAGCAGGTCCTTGACGCGCAGCTGCGTATCGGTGTCCTTCAGGCGCACGCGGATGTTCGCGTTGGTCGCCGTGTTCTCGAAGGTGACGTCGTCCGGCGTGATCTGCGCGGAGGCGAGCGCCGATTCGACCTGGGTCAGCGTGGTCGAGTCGAGCTTGACCGTGGCCTTGCCGCTCGACACCTGCACCGCCGGCGCTTCGCCGAAGAAGTTGGGCAATGTGTACAGAAGGCCGATGGCGAGCGCCACGACCATCACGACATATTTCCAGAGTGGATAACGATTCATGAGGGAGCCGAACGGGTGGTTGGCGTGAAAGCGTCGCGTCCGGCGCCGCGGCGGCCCGCTCTCTCAGGCGGGCACGGCGCGGGGAGCCGGACGCTCGGTGAAAGCCTTACAGCGACTTGATCGTGCCCTTCGGCAGAATGGTCGTGACGGCAGCCTTCTGCACGGTGATTTCGGTGCCTTCGGCGATTTCGACGCCGATGTAGCCTTCGGTGACCTTCGTCACCTTGCCCACGAGGCCGCCGCTCGTGACGACTTCGTCGCCCTTGGCCATGGCCGCGAGCATGTTGCGATGCTCCTTCTGACGCTTCATCTGCGGACGGATCATGATGAAGTAGAGCACGGCAAACATCAGGATGAGCGGCAGGAAGCTCATCAGGCTCGATTCGGCGCCACCGGCACCTTGTGCGAACGCGTTGGAAATGAACGGCACGTTGGTCTCTCCGTAAGGGAAGATCGAAAAATAAGCCGGTTATTCTACCACCGGCCCCATGCGCAAACGGATCGGCAAATGCGCTTTCGGATCAAGCTGTTAAAGCGCGAACCGATACCGTTGCGACTTGTTTGGAAAGGCAATTGTAATATTTGGCGGTCGGGTTCGACAGTCGGGACGCGTTATTTAGTACGCGTCCCATGTGACGAGCCGCGGTGCGGGCCGCCGGCCCGTCAGTCGACCCCTCTCGCGCGATCCTCCGCGAAGCGCTGGCGGAACGCGTCGAACGTATGGGTCTCGATCGCGTCGCGGATCTCGCTCATCAGCTGCAGGTAGTAGTGCAGGTTGTGGATCGTGTTGAGCTGCGCGCCGAGGATCTCGCCCACGCGATGCAGGTGATGCAGGTAGCCGCGCGAGAAGTTCTGGCACGTGTAGCACGTGCAGCTCGCGTCGAGCGGCTTCAGCGAGTTCTTGTGCGTCGCGTTGCGGATCTTCACGTCGCCGAAGCGCGTGAAGAGCCAGCCGTTGCGCGCGTTGCGGGTCGGCATCACGCAGTCGAACATGTCGATGCCGTTCGAGACGCCTTCGACCAGGTCCTCCGGCGTGCCGACGCCCATCAGGTAGTGCGGCTTGTTGGCCGGCAGCTTCGGGCCCACGTGCCGCAGCACGCGCATCATGTCTTCCTTCGGCTCGCCGACCGACAGCCCGCCGATCGCGAGGCCGTGGAAGCCGAGCTCGGCGAGCCCCGCGAGCGATTCGTCGCGCAGGTCCTCGAACATCCCGCCCTGGACGATCCCGAAGAGGGCGTTCGGGTTGCCGAGCCGGTCGAACTCGTCGAGCGAGCGCTTCGCCCAGCGCAGCGACATCCGCATCGAGTCGGCCGCTTCCTTGTGCGTGGTCGGCACGCCGTTGGTCGCATACGGCGTGCATTCGTCGAACTGCATCACGATGTCCGAGTTCAGCACCTTCTGGATCTGCATCGACACTTCCGGCGACAGGAACAGCTTGTCGCCGTTGATCGGCGACGCGAACGTGACGCCGTCCTCGGTGATCTTGCGCAGGTCGCCGAGCGAGAACACCTGGAAGCCGCCCGAGTCGGTCAGGATCGGCTTGTTCCAGCCCATGAAGCCGTGCAGGCCGCCGTGCGCGTCGATCGTGTCGAGGCCCGGGCGCAGCCACAGGTGGAACGTGTTGCCGAGGATGATCTGGGCCTTGATCTCGTGCAGCTCGCGCGGCTGGATCGCCTTCACGGTGCCGTAAGTGCCGACCGGCATGAAGATCGGCGTCTCGACCACGCCGTGGTTGAGCTTCACGCGGCCGCGGCGCGCGTGGCCGTCGGTCGTCAGCAGTTCGAATTCGAGCCCGTTCGCCGGGCGGTCCTGCACGGAAGCGTGCGTATCGTGGGATGAACCTTCGGTCATCGCGTCATTCTCCTTGCTACCGGAAAACAGTCCGGCGCATGTTGGAAGCGCCGCCGGAATACCGGCGGCGGTGAAAAAACGGGTGCGCGCCATCGTAGCGCGCGCGGCGGGAAAACGGGGCACGGCGGCCGCGCGGTGCGTGGGCCGTCGTGCATGCCGCGCTTACGCGCGCGGCGCCTCCGGCGTGTCGCGGCGCGTGAGCAGCATCGCGTCGCCGTAGCTGAAGAAGCGGTAGCGCTCGTCGATCGCGTGCCGGTACGCGGCGCGGATCGTCTCGACGCCCGCGAATGCGGACACCAGCATCAGCAGCGTCGATTTCGGCAGGTGGAAGTTCGTGACCAGCCGGTCGACCACGCGGAAACGATAGCCGGGCGTGATGAAGATGTCGGTCTCGGCCTGCGTGGCCGCGAGCGGGCGGCCCGCTTCGTCGGCCGCGCGCGCGGCGGCTTCGAGCGCGCGCATCGACGTCGTGCCGACCGCGATCACATTGCCGCCGCGTGCGCGGGTCGCGGCGATCCGGTCGACGAGCGACTGCGGCAGGTCGTACCACTCGCTGTGCATCTTGTGCTCGGCGATGTTGTCGACGCGCACCGGCTGGAACGTGCCGGCGCCGACGTGCAGCGTCAGCGTCGCGCGTTCGACGCCCATCGCGTCGAGCCGGTCGAGCATCGGCTGGTCGAAATGCAGCCCGGCCGTCGGCGCGGCGACCGCGCCCGGATTGCTCGCGTAGACGGTCTGGTAGCGCGTCTCGTCGGTCGCGTCGGGATCGTGCTCGATATAAGGCGGCAGCGGCAGGCGGCCGAACTGCTCGATCAGGTCGAGGCACGGCGCGGGGAAGTTCAGCGTGAAGAACGGCTCGACGCGCTCGCCGACCGTCACGTCGAACGCATCGGCGAGCCGCAGCGTCGTGCCGGCGCCCGGCGACTTGCTCGCGCGGATCTGCGCGAGCGCCGTGTGCGTGCCCGTCACGCGCTCGATCAGCACTTCGATCTTGCCGCCGCTGGCCTTCTGGCCGAAGAAACGCGCCTTCAACACCTTGGTATCGTTGAAGACGAGCAGGTCGCCGGCTGCGATGCACGACGGCAGTTCGGTGAAATGGCGGTCGACGAGGCGCGCGGGCGCGACGGTGCCGTCCACCTCGAGCAGGCGGCTCGCGGTGCGATCGGGCAGCGCGGTTTGTGCAATCAGCTCGGGCGGCAGATTGAAATCGAAATCGGAAAGCGTGAACATGCGGGCTGGTTCGAAGCGGCCGGCGGGCGTCGCCGGCAGGGCGGAAACGCGTAAATGGGGCGCGCGAGCCGCTATGATGACGGGATGCGCGGCCTGGCCGGCGTCGTTCGTTCGGACGACGTGAAAGCCGCTATTGTACTTGCCTTGCGAAGCACCCAGACGATCCGATGCCTGTGTCACCACGCCGTTCCCCCGCTGCAGTTGCCGATTCCGCCGATCCGTTCGACGCGGAGGATGCCGCGCCGCCCGCTCAAGACGCGGCGGAGTGCGCCGCCCCGCGTCGGGTTGGCCCGAAGCGCGGCGCTGACGGCAGGCTCGCGCAGCCGGCCGCCGCCGCGGCCGATGCCGATGACGCCGCCGCGACCGACGCAGCGGGTACGGCCGGCGCGAAGCGCAAGAAGAAGCCGGCCGCCGACAAGCCCGTGAAGACCGTCGACAAGCTCGCGAAGCTCGGCCTCACGCGTTCGATCGATCTCGTGCTGCATCTGCCGATGCGCTACGAGGACGAAACCACGCTCACGCCGATCGGCGAGCTGCTGCCGGGCGGTATCGCGCAGGCCGAAGGTGTCGTGTTCGACAACGAGGTCGCGTACCGGCCCCGCCGCCAGCTGGTCGTGAAGATCCAGGACGACGACGGCGAGCACCTCGTGCTGCGCTTCCTGAATTTCTACGGCTCGCAGGTCAAGCAGATGGCCGTCGGCCAGCGGCTGCGCGTGCGCGGCGACGTGCGCGGCGGCTTCTTCGGGATGGAGATGGTGCATCCGGCGGTGCGCGTCGTCGAAGCCGATGCGCCGCTGCCGCAGGTGCTCACGCCCGTCTATCCGAGCACGGCCGGCGTGTCGCAGGCCTATCTGCGCAAGGCGATCGAGAATGCGGTCGAGCGCACGCCGCTGCCCGAACTGCTGCCGCCCGAGATCCAGCGCGATTACTTGAAGCCGCTCGACGTGCCGTCGCTCGAGCAGGCGGTGCGGATCCTGCACCACCCGCGCGTCGATTCCGACGAAGCCGCGCTGATGGACGGCTCGCATCCGGCGTGGACGCGCATCAAGTTCGAGGAGCTGCTCGCGCAGCAGCTGTCGCTCAAGCGCGCGCACGAGGAGCGCCGCACGCGTGCGGCGCCCGCGATGCCGCGCCGCACCGCGAGCGATGCCGATGCGCTGACCACCCGGCTCTACGCGGCGCTGCCGTTTACGCTGACGGGCGCGCAGGGGCGCGTCGTCGACGAGATCGCGAACGACCTCACGCTCGCGCACCCGATGCAGCGCCTGCTGCAGGGCGACGTCGGCAGCGGCAAGACGGTCGTTGCAGCGCTGGCCGCCACGCAGGCGATCGACGCCGGTTACCAGGCCGCGCTGATGGCGCCCACCGAAATTCTCGCGGAACAGCACGCGCGCAAGCTGCGCGCGTGGCTCGAGCCGCTCGGCGTCACGGTCGCGTGGCTCGCGGGCAGCCTGAAGGCGAAGGAGAAGCGCGCGGCGATCGAGGCGGCCGCGCTCGGCACCGCGCAGCTCGTGATCGGTACGCACGCGATCATCCAGGACACCGTCGAATTCGCGCGGCTCGGCCTCGTGATCGTCGACGAGCAGCACCGCTTCGGCGTCGAGCAGCGGCTCGCGCTGCGCGCGAAGGCCGCGAATGCGGCCAACGGCGCGCGCGACTTCCAGCCGCACCAGCTGATGATGTCGGCCACGCCGATTCCGCGCACGCTCGCGATGACGTATTACGCGGATCTCGAGGTCTCGACGATCGACGAGCTGCCGCCGGGCCGCACGCCCGTGCTGACGCGCCTCGTCGGCGATGCGCGGCGCGAGGAGGTGATCGCCCGCGTACGCGAGGCCGCGCTGACCGGGCGCCAGGTCTACTGGGTGTGCCCGCTGATCGAGGAGAGCGAGACGCTGCAGCTGCAGACGGCCGTCGAGACTTACGAGACGCTGGCCACCGCGCTCCCGGAGCTGAAGGTCGGGCTCGTGCACGGCCGGCTGTCGCCGGCCGACAAGGCGGCCGTGATGGAAGCGTTCACGCGCAACGACGTGCAGCTGCTCGTCGCGACGACCGTGATCGAGGTCGGCGTCGACGTGCCGAACGCGTCGCTGATGGTGATCGAGCACGCGGAGCGCTTTGGCCTTGCGCAGCTGCACCAGCTGCGCGGCCGGGTCGGGCGCGGCACCGCGGCGTCGGTGTGCGTGCTGCTGTACACGGGGCCGCTGTCGCTCACGGGCCGCGAGCGCTTGAAGACGATGCGCGAGACGACCGACGGCTTCGAGATCGCACGGCGCGACCTCGAGATCCGCGGCCCCGGCGAATTCCTCGGCGCACGCCAGTCGGGCGCGGCGATGCTGCGCTTTGCGAACCTCGAGACCGACGGCTGGCTGATCGATCCGGCCCGAGAAGCCGCGACGCGGCTGATTGCCGCGTATCCCGAGATCGTCACGCAGCATCTCGCACGCTGGCTCGGCGCGCGCGAGCAGTATCTGAAGGCCTGATCCGCGGGTCGGAACCGGATTTCAAACCGCCGTTTGAAGCATTCCGATGCAGAGAAACTTGGCGAACCGGTGTCACAGGGTGTATAAATTAAACCTATCGCTTGTATATCTCTGATTGACCCACAATGACGCTGACTGAATTGAAATACATCGTCGCGGTCGCGCGCGAACGGCATTTTGGCCGCGCGGCCGAAGCATGCTTCGTGAGCCAGCCGACGCTGTCGGTGGCGATCAAGAAGCTCGAAGACGAGCTCAACGTGCAGATTTTCGAACGCGGCGCGAGCGAAGTGAGCGTGACACCGATCGGTGACCAGATCGTCACGCAGGCGCAGCGCGTGCTCGAGCAGACCTTCGCGATCAAGGAGATCGCGAAGCAGGGCAAGGATCCGCTGGTCGGCCCGTTCCGCCTGGGCGTGATCTACACGATCGGGCCGTATCTGCTGCCGACGCTCGTCAAGCAGATGATCCAGCGGGTCCCGCAGATGCCGCTGATGCTGCAGGAAAACTACACGCTGAAGCTGCTCGAACTGCTGAAGCAGGGCGAGATCGACGCCGCGATCATGGCGCTGCCGTTTCCGGAAACCGGCCTGATGGTGCGCCCGCTGTATGACGAACCGTTCGTCGTTGCGCTGCCCGCCGGCCATCCGTGGGAGAAGCGCGAGGAAATCGACGCCGAGGACCTGAAGCAGGAAACCATGCTGCTGCTCGGCAACGGCCACTGCTTCCGCGATCACGTGCTCGGCGTGTGCCCGGAGCTGATGCGCTTCTCGCAGACGGCCGACGGCATCCAGAAAACCTTCGAGGGCTCGTCGCTGGAGACGATCCGCCACATGGTCGCAAGCGGTGTCGGCATCACCGTGCTGCCGCGGATGTCGGTTGCCGAGGTTGGCCCGCGCGCGAACGGCCCCGATGCCGAACTGCTGTCGTACGTGCCGTTCAACGAGCCGGTGCCCGACCGCCGCGTGGTGCTCGTGTGGCGCAAGAGCTTCACGCGGATGCCCGCGATCGACGCGATCAGCGACGCGATTTCCGCGTGCGAGCTGCCGGGCGTCGCGAAGCTCGACATGCCGGCGACGATGAACTGAGCACGCTGCAGCATGCACATGTGGCAGCACGATGAACGGGGTCTTGCGACCCCGTTTATTTTTCTCTATCGCATAGATGAAATTTATCAAATTCAATAATTCAATAGATCAAAATAGAATCCTCACCATGGATCGGCGCGAAGTCGACGACTGATCCACACGTCGAATGCAAGCGTCAAAGGAGGGTGTCATGATGCAGTCGGTATTGCAGCGCGCGCAGCGGAACATCCCGTCGCGCGACGCGGTCGTACATCGCGCCAGGGCGGCGGTTCGCAGCCTGCGTCCGATTGCGTTCGCGTACCTGGCGGACCGTGTGTATGGTGGCTGAACGCCGCCTCGCGCGGGTTCAGTGTTCCCCCGCATCACCCGCCGTCAAGCCATGAGGGAGCATCGCATGTCCGAAAGCTGGAATACCGTCCGCAGCGCCGGCACGACGCCTGCCGGCAGCCGGTTCCCCGAGCGTCCCGCCTGCGGTGCATCGCAGCGGGAGCGCGCGTCACAGGCCACGCACGACATCCCGTAGTACGACAGGAGGACCAACCTGTTCCGTTTCCCATCCCCGCAATGACACTCCGCCAACCGCGCCCGGCATGCCGCCGGAGCGAACGGGTGGAGTCATATGAGCAAGCCAAGGAGAAATCGCATGTCGAACGAAACGAAGTGCCCGTTCAACCACACCGCTGGTGGCGGCACGACGAACAAGGACTGGTGGCCGAATCAGCTTAACCTGAACATCCTGCATCGGCATTCGGCATTGTCCGATCCGATGGACAAGGATTTCGACTACGCCGAAGCGTTCAAGAAGCTGGACCTTGCGGCGGTGAAGAAGGACCTGCACGCGCTGATGACGACGTCGCAGGACTGGTGGCCGGCCGACTTCGGCCACTATGGCGGCCTGTTCATTCGCATGGCCTGGCACAGCGCCGGCACGTACCGCACGGCCGACGGCCGCGGCGGCGCGGGCGGCGGGCAGCAGCGCTTCGCGCCGCTGAACAGCTGGCCGGACAACGTGAGCCTCGACAAGGCGCGCCGGCTGCTGTGGCCGATCAAGCAGAAGTACGGCCGCAACATCTCGTGGGCCGACCTGCTGATCCTGACCGGCAACGTCGCGCTCGAATCGATGGGCTTCAAGACCTTCGGCTATGCCGGTGGCCGCGTCGATACGTGGGAGCCGGACGACGTGTACTGGGGTTCGGAAAAGATCTGGCTGGAACTGAGCGGCGGCCCGAACAGCCGCTACTCGGGCAAGCGCGACCTCGAAAGCCCGCTCGCCGCGGTGCAGATGGGCCTTATCTACGTGAACCCGGAAGGCCCGGACGGCAACCCCGACCCGGTCGCCGCCGCGCATGACATCCGCGAGACGTTCGCGCGCATGGCGATGAACGACGAAGAGACGGTCGCGCTGATCGCGGGCGGCCACACGTTCGGCAAGACGCACGGCGCCGGTCCGGCCTCGAACGTCGGCGCCGAGCCGGAAGCCGCGGGCCTCGAAGAGCAGGGCCTCGGCTGGAAGAGCACGTTCGGCACGGGCAAGGGCAAGGATGCCATCACGAGCGGCCTCGAAGTCACGTGGACGTCGACGCCGACGCAGTGGAGCAACGACTTCTTCAAGCACCTGTTCAGCTACGAATGGGAGCTCACGAAGAGCCCGGCCGGCGCGCACCAGTGGGTCGCGAAGGACGCCGGCGACGTGATTCCGGATGCGTTCGATCCGTCGAAGAAGCATCGTCCGACGATGCTGACGACCGACCTGTCGCTGCGTTTCGATCCGGCCTACGAGAAGATTTCGCGCCGCTTCTACGAGAACCCGGCCGAGTTCGCCGATGCGTTCGCGCGCGCCTGGTTCAAGCTCACGCACCGCGACATGGGCCCGCGTGCCCGCTATCTCGGCCCGGACGTGCCGGCCGAGCATCTGTTGTGGCAGGACCCGATCCCGGCCGTCGATCACAAGCTGATTGACGACGCCGACGTCGCGGCGCTGAAGGCGAAGGTGCTCGCATCGGGCCTGTCGGTGTCGCAGCTCGTGTCGACCGCATGGGCGTCGGCTGCGACGTTCCGCGGTTCGGACAAGCGCGGCGGTGCAAACGGTGCGCGTATCCGTCTCGCGCCGCAGAAGGACTGGGAAGTGAACCGTCCGGCCGAACTCGCGAAGGTGCTCGCGACGCTCGAAGGCGTGCAGAAGGCGTTCAACGACGCGCAGACGGGCGGCAAGAAGGTGTCGCTCGCCGACCTGATCGTGCTGGCCGGTGCGGCCGGTGTCGAGCAGGCCGCGAAGAACGCGGGCGTCGCGGTGACGGTGCCGTTCGCACCGGGCCGTGGGGATGCGTCGCAGGAAGAGACCGACATCGAAGCGATGGCCGTGCTCGAGCCGGTTGCAGACGGCTTCCGCAACTTCCTGAAGCATGCCTACCAGACGCCGGCCGAGGCACTGCTGGTCGACAAGGCGCAACTGCTGACGCTGAGCGCGCCCGAGATGACGGCACTCGTCGGTGGCCTGCGCGTGCTCGGTGCGAACGCCGGCGATGCGAAGCACGGCGTGTTCACCGACCGTCCGGAAGCGCTGACGAACGACTTCTTCGTGAACCTGCTCGACATGGGCACGGAATGGAAGCCGGTGTCGGCCGCGAACGACGTGTTCGAAGGGCGCGATCGTGCGACGGGCAAGGTCAAGTGGACCGGCTCGCGCGTCGACCTGATCTTCGGCTCGCATGCGCAACTGCGTGCGCTGGCCGAGGTGTACGGCAGCGCGGATGCGAAGGAGAAGTTCGCACGTGACTTCGTCGCGGCCTGGAACAAGGTGATGAACCTCGACCGCTTCGACCTCGCGTGAGCATCGCCGCGCAGTAGTGCGGTAATGCAGTAACGGGAAACGGCCGGTCATCCAGCCGGCCGTTTCTCCCTGACCCTGGGTTTCGTTGAAGGAGTGACGATCATGACGCAAATGAAGTTGAACATGCGCGCCGCACTGGCGGCGCCGGCCGAGATCGCGCGGTACGTAGTCGGATTCGCGATCGTCATCGGCGGTGCGGCCGAACTGGCGTCGCAGGCGCTGCACGCGATCGCCTGAGCGCGGCGTTTCACGCGCCACGCGTAGTGGCGAGCACTGCGTGCGGGCGGTGCGGTGTAGACAGGCAGGTACCCGATTCGCTTTCATTGCTCCGGTTCATTGAATAAGGAGTCCGGAGCATATTCGGGAAGACTCCCGCTGCCCGGATCGACATCGGCATCAGCGACAAGCATCGCAAGAAGATCGCAGAAGGCCTGGCATGAGGCGGTCGTACGCACCGTGCGCGCAATCTTCCCGCTCGCTGATGCGACGAGCGACGAGCCGACCGCCGACCTGTTGACGCAGCGCTTGCGCACGCATGAAAAACCCGCGTGGATGCCGCGGTCGCTGCTCGCGTAGCCGTGCAACGCGCGGCAGGCTGGCAGAAGCCCTCGCGCGCTGCTCCGGCCCTGATTGATCCGTATGCATCGGGTCGAGCGCAGGCCGGTGCGTCCGACGGAGCCGCGCGTATGCCGGCTCTGTCCCTTGATTGATGCGCTTTGCGGCTCGGCCATGTGCAGCGGGCACGCGCAGCGCGCTGGTGTCCGGCCGTTGCCGCCCGCCAGCCGCACCGACATGACGCGAAGCACCGCTCGGCTCTAAAATGCCGGGGTTATCTTCCCGGTGCTTCGCCATGCTTGCCCGCTTTCCCCTGTATCTGCGGCTCGTCCGGATGGACAAGCCGATCGGCAGCCTGCTGCTGCTGTGGCCGACGCTCAACGCGCTGTGGATCGCGTCCGACGGCCATCCGCGCTGGCCGCTGCTCGTGATCTTCTCGCTCGGCACGCTGCTGATGCGCTCGGCCGGCTGCGCGATGAACGATTACGCCGACCGCGATTTCGACCGTCATGTGAAGCGCACGGCCGACCGGCCGCTGACGTCGGGCAAGATCCGCGCGTGGGAAGCCATCGCGATCGCGGTCGGGCTCGCCTTCATCTCGTTCCTGCTGATCCTGCCACTCAACACGCTGACGAAGCAGCTGTCCGTCGTCGCGCTGTTCGTCGCGGGCTCGTATCCGTTCATGAAGCGCTTCTTCGCGATTCCGCAGGCGTATCTCGGCATCGCGTTCGGCTTCGGCATTCCGATGGCGTTCGCGGCCGTGCAGGACACGGTGCCGACGATCGCGTGGGTGATGCTGATCGCGAACATTTTCTGGTCGGTCGCGTACGACACCGAATACGCGATGGTCGATCGCGATGACGACATCAAGATCGGGATCCGCACGTCCGCGCTGACGTTCGGCCGCTTTGACGTCGCGGCCGTCATGCTGTGCTACGCAGTGACGCTCGGCATCTACGTGTGGATCGGCGTGACGCTGGGCTTCGGCCTCGCATACTGGGCCGGCTGGGCGGCGGCGGTCGGCTGCGCGCTGTATCACTACGCGCTGATCAAGGACCGCGAGCGGATGCCGTGCTTCGCGGCGTTCCGGCACAACAACTGGCTCGGTGGCGTGCTGTTCGCGGGCATTGCCGTGCATTACCTGCTGGCAGGGAGCTGAGCTTCCCGATCTGTCCGCCGGCGTCATGTCGTGCGGATCGCGGCAACAAAAAAAGCGGCCTGGGCCGCTTTTTTTTGTTGGTCGAGCAAGGCAGAGGGGCGGCCCGTGCGGCGCAGAAAGCACCGGGCCGGTACCGCCGGTGCGCTTACGCGCGACCGAGCTCGTCGCCCATTTCCTTTGCGCGCGCTTCGGCCGCGAGCGCACCGCGCACGATCGCGTCCTTCACGCCTTGCGCGTCGAACGACGCGAGCGCGGCGGCCGTCGTGCCGCCCTTCGACGTCACGCGTTCGCGCAGCACGCTCGCCGGCTCGCCCGATTGCGCGGCGAGTTGCGCGGCACCCGTGAACGTCGCGACCGCGAGAGCGCGACCCTGTTCGTCGTTCATGCCGAGCTGGCGCGCGGCTTCCTGCAGCGCTTCGATGAAATAGAACACGTAGGCCGGGCCGCTGCCCGAAATGGCCGTGACGGCGTCGAGCTTCGACTCGTCGTCGAACCACACGATCTCGCCGACCGCACCGAGCACGTTCGACGCGAGTTCGCGGCCCGTCGCATCGACGCCCGGCAGCGCGGCGAGGCCCGTCACGCCCATGCCGACGAGCGCGGGTGTATTCGGCATCGTGCGCACGATGCGGTCGTAGCCGCCGAGCCAGCGTGCGAGATCCGTGCCGCGGATGCCGGCTGCGATGCTGATCACGAGCTGCGCCTTCAGGTGCGGCGCGAGCGCCTGCGCGACGTCCTTCAGCACCTGCGGCTTCACCGCGAGCACGACCGCGTCGTAGTCGGCGAGCGTCGCGTCGATGGCCGCGCCGGTGCGCACGCCGAACTGCTGCGCGGCGCGCGCGCGCACTTCTTCGTTGACGTCGATGGCATACAGGCCGTCAGCGGCGACGCCGCGCTTGATCAGGCCGCCGATCAGGGCTGCGGCCATGTTGCCGCCGCCGATGAATGCGATTTTCATGATGTCCGATTGAGCGAGTGAGTGAACGGTAGGGCGTAAAGGGTGCGGTGTTCAGTGCGAGTAATCGCGCGCGCCGAAGATCGCGGTGCCGACGCGCACGATCGTCGCGCCTTCGAGCACGGCCGCATCGAGATCGGCGGACATGCCCATCGACAGCGTGTCGAGCGGCAGGCCGTCGGCGCGCAACGTGTCGAACAGTGCGCGCAGCGCGCGATGCGGCGCGCGTTGCGCTTCGGTGTCGCCGGCCGGTTCGGGAATCGCCATCAGGCCGCGCAGCCGCAGCGACGGCAGCGCGGCGACCGCGCGCGCGACCTCGGCCACGTCGGCCGGCGCGACGCCGCTCTTCGACGCCTCGCCGCTGATGTTCACCTGCACGCACACGTTGAGCGGCGGCAGGTGCGCGGGACGTTGTTCCGACAGGCGCTGCGCGATCTTCAGCCGGTCGACCGAATGGACCCAGTCGAAGCGTTCGGCCACCGGGCGCGTCTTGTTCGATTGCAGCGGCCCGATGAAATGCCATTCGAGACTGGCGCGCAGGTCGGCGAGCGCGTCGATCTTGTCGATCGATTCCTGCACGTAGTTTTCGCCGAAGGCACGCTGCCCGGCCGCATGCGCGGCGCGCACGTCGTCGGCGGGAAACGTCTTCGAGACGGCGAGCAGCGACACGGTGGCGGGATCGCGGCCGGCCGCGCGGGCGGCGTCGGCGATGCGGTGATGAACGGATTCGAGACGGGCGGCGAGATCGGACATGACGGACACGAAAGCAGGCACGAAAGCGGGCATGGTGCGGATGCGCCGCGGCACGCGACGCATCGATTCGCCCATTATACGGACGCCGCGCGCGAGGCCCAGCGCCGATCCGTCATTCGCATGAACCGGCCCTAGCCGTACAGCAGATGCTCGACGAGCTGGATCCAGTGGGCGACCGGAATCTGCGTGCCGCTTTGCAGGTGCGCGATGCAGCCGACGTTGCCGGAGACGATCATCTGCGGTTCGAGCGCCTGCAGCTTCAGCAGCTTCTGCTTGCGCAACCGGTACGACAGCGACGGCTGCGTCAGCGAATAGGTGCCGGCCGAGCCGCAGCACAGATGGCTGTCGGCCGGCAGCCGCACGTCGATGCCGAGCGTCTCGAGCAGGCGCTCGACCTTGCCGCGCGACTGCTGGCCGTGCTGCAGCGTGCACGGCGGGTGGTACGCGACCGTATGGATCGCGCGGCGCCGCGCGAGCGTCGCGAGCTCGGCCTCGAACGCGAGCAGCACGTCGGAGATGTCGCGCGTGAGCGACACGATGCGCTGTGCCTTTTCCGCGTAGGCCGGGTCGTCGCGCAGCAGGTGCGCGTATTCGAGCACCGTCGCGCCGCAGCCCGACGCGTTCATCACGATTGCCTCGACGCCCTGTTCGACATGGGGCCACCACGCGTCGATGTTGCGGCGTGCGTCGTCGAGCGCTTCGTCGTGATAGTTCAGGTGCAGACGGATCGCGCCGCAGCAGCCCGCATCGGGCGCGACGACCGTCTCGATGCCGAGCGCGTCGAGCACACGCGCGGTCGCGATGTTGATGTTCGGCAGCATCGACGGCTGCACGCAGCCGCCCAGCATCAGCATCTTGCGCGTATGCGTGAGGTGCGGCCATTCGAGCAGCCGCGTGCGCGGCGGCACCTTGTCGCGCAGCCGCTTCGGTAGCAGCGGCCGCACGTGCTGGCCGAGCCGCATCACTGGCGAGAACAACGCCTCGTTCGGCACGAGGCTCGCGAGCAGGCGGCGCACGAGCCGCTGCTGGACCGGGCGCTTCACCTGCGCCTCGACGTGCTTGCGGCCGATCTCCACGAGCCGGCCATACTGGACGCCGGACGGGCAGGTCGTCTCGCAGCTGCGGCACGTGAGGCAGCGGTCGAGGTGCTGCTGCGTGCTGCGCGTGACGGGCGCGCCTTCGACCATCTGCTTGATCAGGTAGATCCGGCCGCGCGGGCCGTCGAGTTCGTCGCCGAGCAACTGGTAGGTCGGGCAGGTCGCGGTACAGAACCCGCAATGCACGCACTTGCGCAATATCGCGTCGGCCTCGTCGCCGTCGGGCGTATTGCGGATGAAATCGGCGAGGTTCGTTTGCATTTAGGGTCTGTTTACCTATGGAATGCGCATGCGTTGCCACGAGAACGGCCGCTCGCGAGGCGCGTGACGCCGCGAATACTGACGTATTCGCAAGGAGCGCAACGCGGCGAGCGGCCGTTCTCGTGGCAACCCCTAATTAAAAAGTCCATTCCACGGGAATGCCCGAAATCGCCCGTATGGCGGCGTCGCTCGTCGCTTGTCCCCCAAGGGGACTTCCTCCGGGGCGTTTGGCTCGGCCAAACGGCGCTCCTCACTTCTTGCCCTACGAGCGATTTCGGGCATTCGCATGTGCATTCCATAGGTAAACAGACCCTAAAGATCAGGGTAGAGCCGGCCGCGGTTGAAGATGCGCGCGGGATCGAACGCGGCCTTCAGCCCGCGGTGGATTTTCATCATCGGGGCGGGGAGCGGCGTGAACACGCCCGCGCTGCGGTCGTACGCGTCGCCCGCGCGGAACAGCGTCGCATGTCCGCCGGCCTGCTTGGCGCTCATCCGCACGGTCTGTGCATCGGCGTCGGTGATCCACCAGCGCTGCGCGCCCCCCCATTCCATCAACTGGGTGCCCGGCAGGTGCATCGGTTCGGTGATCGACGGCAGTGCGAGGCGCCACAGCGCATAGCCGGGCGGGATGCCGTTGAAGAACGGGTCGGTATGCTCGCGCAGGCCGGCCCAGAAACGCTCGGCCTCGACCGCGTCGACGACTTCGCCACCGAGCTGCGTCTTCGCGGATTTCACGGCCGCCTCGGCGCCCGACAGGCGCAGCACGAGCGTGCCGTTGCGCCACCCGCTCGCGCTGACGGGCAGCGGATGGCCGCCCCATTCGTTGAGCTTGCGTACCGCGTCGGTCGCGGTCATCTCGAACTTCAGCGTGACTTCGGCGACGGGCATCGGCAGCACCTTGATCGACAGGTCGAGCATCAGCCCGAGCGTGCCGAGCGCGCCGGCCATCAGCCGCGACACGTCGTAGCCGGCGACGTTCTTCACGACCTGCCCGCCGAAGCGCAGCATTTCGCCGCGGCCGTTCATCAGCGTGACGCCGAGCACGAAATCACGCGGCGCGCCGCAGGTAGCGCGCCGCGGGCCCGCGAGGCCGGCCGCGACGCAGCCGCCGACGGTGGCCGCGCGGCCGAAGTGCGGCGGCTCGAACGGCAGCATCTGGCCGCACTCGGCGAGGACGGTTTCAAGCTGCGCGAGCGGCGTGCCCGCGCGGACCGTGACGACGAGTTCGGCCGGGTCGTACGATACGACGCCCTGAAACGCGCGCGTGTCGAGTATTTCGCCCTCGAGCGCCTGGCCGTACCAGTCCTTGGTGCCGCCGATCCGCATGAAGTTCTGCGAATCGAGCGCATGCAGCAGCGCTTCCTGCAGCACGAGCGGCAGCGCGGTGATTTCGTCGAGGAACAGCGTGCCGCCGCCGGCCTGCTCGAACAGGCC
>NZ_JAAGPM010000105.1:0-27427 GCF_017104865.1 Burkholderia sp. Ac-20349 | reverse complement strand
CGCGTGGGCCGGCGGGCAACCCCGCGCATGCGGCAGGCGGGGGCCCGGGCAAATTGCCGGCGTTCCTTGCGCAAGCGCCGCCTCGCGCCGCGCGTTTCGCCCAAACGCGCCAGTGCGAACGGCGGCGCCATGCCAAAATAGCCGGTCGTCTTCGCGCCGTCTCGGCGCGCCATCCTTTAGTTTCGTTCGCAGCCAGGGATTGCCATGTCGTCATTGCTCAGGATTGGATTGATGGGTTTCGGTTTCGCCGGCGCGACGTTTCACGCGCCGGTGATCGCCACGAGCGGCCGCACTGAAGTCGCCGCGATCGCGACGGGGCAACCCGATCGCGCGCAGGCGGCGTATCCGGGCGCGCGCGTCGTCCCCGATCTCGACACGCTGCTCGGCCTCGACGACATCGAATGCGTGGTGATCGCCACGCCGAACGACACGCACTTCGCGCTCGCGCGCCAGGTGCTCGAAGCCGGCCGCCACGTGGTCGTCGACAAGCCCGTCACGCTCACCGCCGACGAGGCGCTCGCGCTCGCGCGGCTCGCGAACGCGCGCAGCCGGCTGTTCGCGCCGTTCCACAACCGCCGCTGGGACGGTGATTTCCTCACCGTGCGCCGCATCGTCGAATCGGGCGAGCTCGGCCGGCTCACCTATTTCGCGTCGCACTTCGACCGCTTCCGGCCCACGCCGCGCACGCGCTGGCGCGAGGAGCCCGCTCGCGGCGGCGGCCTGCTGCTCGATCTCGGCCCGCACCTGATCGACCAGGCGCTCGCGCTGTTCGGCCTGCCGGAAACGGTCGGCGCGACCGTCAAGACGCGCCGCGACAACGGCACGGCGCCCGATTTCGTGCATCTGCAGCTCGGCTATCCGGACAAGGACGTCGCGCTGCATGCGAGCGCGCTGTCGGCGATCGAACCGGCGCGCTTCACGCTGCACGGCACGGGCGGCAGCTACCAGAAGTTCGGGCTCGACACGCAGGAGGACCAGCTCAAGGCCGGCCTCACCGCGGACGACGTCGAATTCGGCGGCGGCAACCCGCCCGGCCTGCTGCGCGTGCTCGACGGCGACGTCGAGGTCGAGCGCCCGGTGCCGACGCTCGACGGCCAGTATGCGGAGTTCTACCGTGCGCTCGCCGCGTCGATCCGCGACGGCGCGCCGTTCCCCGTCACCCCGCAGGACGCCGTCGACGTGATGACGATCATCGAGCTCGCCGCGCAGAGCGAGCACGACGGCCGCCGGCTGCCGTTCGTGCGCCGCGCGATCTGACGCCGCGCGCCGGCCGGCGGCGGCCGGCCGGCGCACGCGCACTTGGACCGCCCCGAACATTCGGTTACAAATGCCGGGGGAACGAAAGTCAGCGTCCGACCGGTCTGACGCGTTTCTCAAAAAAGTCGATCCGACACCAATCCGTCAGGAGAATGTTGATGCAACGGTTGATTCGCGCGGCAGCGTGCTGCGTCCTGGTTTCCTCGCTTGCGGCCTGTATCGTGCAGCCGCAGCAGCCGGTCCGCCCGGCGCCCCCGCCGCGGCCCAATCCGCAGGTCGTCGCGAACGAGCGGATGCAGCAGATCCAGGGCCGGATCGACAACCTGCACCGCCGTATCGATGCGCGCGTGAACGGCGGGTACTACCCGCCGCCGTACGGCGCGCAGCTTCACCATCGTCTCGACGTGATCCGCCAGGAATCGAACGACATGTCCGCGCAGCACAGCGGCGGCCTGTCCGGCGACGAGCAGCGCGTGCTGAACCAGGAACTCGACACGGCCGCGCGCGCGATCGGCGAGTAACGCGCCGGCGCCCGCCGGTGCGGAAAAAAGCGGCGGCACCGGCTGCCGCCGCTTGTCGCGAAGCGACATTCTTTTGCTCAAATTGACAAGGCCCACCCGCTCGCGTACAGTCGCCCGCACGCGTCGGGAGAGCGTGTAACCGGGCTGTTTCAACCCGGTTGCGCCGCCGAAGGGGCACACCCGCAAACTCTCAGGCAAAAGGACCGACCGCGTCGGGGAATCGCGTCCGCGCATTGCGCGGGCCACACTCTCCCCGCACTCTGGAGAGCGGCAGTAGCCCGCAGCGCATCAGCTGCGCGGGCAAGCTGCCCACCGAAGGGGCGCGCGTTCGCCAGGCTCGGCCGGCAACGCAATCTCTCAGGTATCGAGGACAGAGGGGCATGTACCGGATCGCTCGCAGGCCGTTGGCCGCGGTGGTCGGCACATGGCCGTTCTGATCCGCGCGCAAGCGCCTTGCCTGAGGCCTCGATGACTGCACTGAATCACACCCCGCTCAACGCCGCGCACCGCGCGCTCAATGCCCGCATGGTCGACTTCGGCGGCTGGGACATGCCCGTCAACTACGGCTCGCAGATCGAAGAACATGAAGCCGTGCGCACCGACGCCGGCATGTTCGACGTGTCGCACATGTGCGTGGTCGATTTCACCGGCAGCCGCGTGCGCGCGTTCTTCGAGCACGCGATCGCGAACAACGTCGGCAAGCTCAAGACGCCCGGCAAGGCCCTCTACTCGTGCCTGCTCAATCCGCAGGGCGGCGTCATCGACGACCTGATCGTCTACTACTTCACCGAAGAATTCTTCCGCGTCGTCGTCAACGCCGGCACGGCCGAGAAAGACATCGCGTGGTTCAACCAGCTGAACGAGCAAGGCGGCTTCGGCGTCACGATCACGCCGCGCCGCGATTTCGCGATCGTCGCCGTACAGGGCCCGAACGCCCGCGAAAAAGCCTGGTCGACCGTACCCGCCGCGCGCGCCGCCACCAGCGAACTGAAGCCGTTCAACGCCGCGCAGGTCGCCGGCACGCCGTTCGGCGATCTCACCGTCGCCCGCACCGGCTACACCGGTGAAGACGGTTTCGAAGTGATCGTCCCGGCCGTGCACGTCGAAGCGCTGTGGAACGCGCTGCAGCAAAACGGCGTGCGCCCGTGCGGGCTGGGGGCGCGCGACACGCTGCGCCTCGAGGCCGGCATGAACCTGTACGGCCAGGACATGGACGACACCGTGTCGCCGCTCGACGCGGGCCTCGCGTGGACGGTCGACCTCACCGCGCCGCGCGACTTCGTCGGCCGCGCCGCACTGGAAGCCAACGGCACCCGCGCCGCGTTCGTCGGCCTGATCCTGCAGAAGGAAAACGGCAAGGCGGGCGGCGTGCTGCGCGCGCACCAGAAGGTCGTCACGCCGCACGGCGAAGGCGAGATCACGAGCGGCACGTTCTCGCCGTCGATGCAGGAATCGATCGCGTTCGCGCGCGTGCCGGCGGCCGTCCAGATCGGCGACCTGGTCCAGGTGCAAATTCGAGACAAGAATCTTCCCGCGCGCGTGGTAAAACTGCCGTTCGTGCGCAACGGCAAGGTCCTCGCTGCGTAACGGCCGGGAGGCCCGCCTCCCGGGAAGCCGGGAGATGGCGCCCGGCGCAACACCACACCCGGCGCGCCCCGGCGGCGCGCCAGCAAAACGAACAAACCCTTTTATCAGGAGCATCCGATGAGCAACGTCCCGGCCGATCTGAAGTACACCGACGAACACGAGTGGATCCGCACCGAAGCCGACGGCACGCTGTCGATCGGCATCACCGATCACGCGCAGAACACGCTTGGCGACATCGTGTTCCTCGAGCTGCCGAAAGTCGGCTCGCAAGTGAAGGCAGGCGACGCGATCGGCGTCGTCGAATCGGTGAAAGCCGCGTCGGACATCTACTCGCCCGTGACCGGCGAAGTGGTCGCGATCAACACCGACGTGGCCGACGCCCCGGAAGACGTGAATGGCGATGCGTATGACGCATGGCTGTTCAAGATCAAGCTCGCAGCCGGTGCATCGACCGACAACCTGCTCGACGCCGCCGCCTACAGCAAGCTGATCGACTAACCCTCCCTGAATCGCGCGGGACGGGTCAGCCGCCCTGCCCCGCGCGGAACCCGGGCCGGCGTCAAGGCGCCGCCCGGGTCGACCGCAAAGCATGGGGCCCGAGTCGGCGCTGACGCGCTAGCCTGGGCCGACCAAGGAACGCCATGAAGCTCGAACACCCGGACCGCCTGATGAACCGCACGCCCCTCTCGCTCGCCGCGCTCGAAACGCACGATGCGTTCGCCGAACGCCATATCGGCCCCGACGCCGCCAGCCAGCAGGCCATGCTCGACACGCTCGGCTTCGCGTCGCGCGCCGCCCTGATCGACGCCGTGATCCCGGCCTCGATCCGCCGCGCCGAAACGCTGCCGCTCGGCCCGTTCGCGCAGCCGAAGAGCGAGGCCGAAGCCCTCGCCGCACTGCGTGCGCTCGCAGACAAGAACCAGGTGTTCCGCTCGTATATCGGTCAGGGTTACCACGACACGCACACGCCGGCCGTCATCCTGCGCAACGTGCTCGAAAACCCGGCGTGGTACACGGCTTACACGCCGTACCAGCCTGAAATTTCCCAGGGTCGCCTCGAGGCGCTCCTGAACTTCCAGCAGATGGTCGCCGACCTCACCGGCCTCGCGATCTCGAACGCGTCGCTGCTCGATGAAGCCACCGCCGCCGCCGAAGCGATGACGCTGCTGCAGCGCACCGGCAAGCCGACGTCGAACGTGTTCTACGTCGCCGACGACGTGCTGCCGCAAACGCTCGAAGTGATCCGCACGCGCGCGCTGCCGGTCGGCATCGAGGTCAAGACCGGCCCGGCCGCCGACGCTGCCCAAGCGAATGCATTCGGCGTGCTGCTCCAGTACCCGGGCGTGAACGGCGACGTGCGCGACTACCGCGCGCTCACCGAAGCGATCCACGCGGCCGGCGGCCACGTGGTCGTGGCGGCCGACCTGCTCGCGCTGACCGTGCTCACGCCGCCTGGCGACTGGGGCGCGGACGTCGCGATCGGCAACACGCAGCGCTTCGGCGTGCCGATGGGCTTCGGCGGCCCGCACGCCGCGTATCTCGCGGTGCGTGACGAATTCAAGCGCCAGATGCCGGGCCGCCTCGTCGGCGTGACGGTCGACGCGCAGGGCAAGCCCGCGCTGCGCCTCGCGCTGCAGACGCGCGAACAGCACATCCGCCGCGAGAAGGCGACGTCGAACGTGTGTACCGCGCAGGCGCTGCTCGCGATCATGGCCAGCATGTACGCGGTCTACCACGGCCCGCACGGCCTGAAGACGATCGCGCTGCGCGTGAACCGCATCGCGGCGCTGCTCGCCGCCGGCGTGAAGCAGCTCGGCTTCGCGACCGTCAACGACACGTTCTTCGACACGCTGACGATCGACACCGGCGCGCGCACCGCGCAGGTTCACGAATTCGCGAAGGCGAAGCGCATCAACCTGCGCCGCGTGAGCGACACGCAAGTCGGCGTGTCGGTCGACGAAACGACGACGCGCGACGACCTCGCCGATCTGCTCGCCGTGTTCGCGCAAGCTGCAGGCGGCACCGCACCGGCCGTCGACGCGCTGGACGCGGGCCTCGCCGGCGTCGCCGCGCTGCCGGCCGGCCTCGAGCGCACGAGCGCGTACCTGACGCACCACGTGTTCAACCGTCACCATTCCGAAACCGAAATGCTGCGCTACCTGCGCAGCCTGTCGGACAAGGATCTCGCGCTCGACCGCTCGATGATCCCGCTCGGCTCGTGCACGATGAAGCTGAACGCGACGTCGGAAATGCTGCCCGTCACGTGGCCCGAATTCGGCGGCATCCACCCGTTCGCACCGGCCGACCAGACCGTCGGCTACCGCGAGATGATCGACCAGCTCGAGCAGATGCTCGTCGCGGCCACCGGCTACGCGGCCGTGTCGCTGCAGCCGAACGCGGGCTCGCAGGGCGAGTACGCGGGCCTGCTGATCATCCACGCTTACCACGCATCGCGCGGCGAAGCCCACCGCGACGTGTGCCTGATCCCGGCGTCCGCCCACGGCACGAACCCGGCATCCGCGCACATGGCCGGCATGAAGGTCGTGGTCGTTGCATGCGACGCGCAGGGCAACGTCGACATCGCCGACCTGAAGGCGAAGGCTGACGAGCACGCGAAGGACCTCGCAGCGATCATGATCACGTATCCGTCGACGCACGGCGTGTTCGAGCAGAACGTCCGCGAGATCTGCGAGATTGTCCATGCTCACGGCGGCCAGGTGTACGTCGACGGCGCGAACATGAACGCGATGGTCGGCCTGACCGCGCCGGGCCAGTTCGGCGGCGACGTGTCGCACCTGAACCTGCACAAGACCTTCTGCATCCCGCACGGCGGTGGCGGCCCGGGCGTCGGCCCGGTTGCAGTCGGCGCGCACCTCGCGAAGTTCCTGCCGAACCAGCGTTCGACCGGCTACACGCGCGAAGAAGACGGCATCGGCGCGGTATCGGCCGCGCCGTACGGCTCGGCGTCGATCCTGCCGATCTCGTGGATGTACATCGCGATGATGGGCGCGAAGAACCTGACCGCCGCGACGGAAACCGCGATCCTCAACGCGAACTACATCGCGAAGCGCCTCGCGCCGCACTACCCGGTGCTGTATTCGGGCCCGGGCGGGCTGGTTGCGCACGAGTGCATTCTCGACCTGCGTCCGATCAAGGAATCGAGCGGCATCACCGTCGACGACGTCGCGAAGCGCCTGATGGACTACGGTTTCCACGCGCCGACGATGAGCTTCCCGGTGCCGGGCACGCTGATGGTCGAGCCGACCGAATCGGAATCGCAGGAAGAACTCGACCGCTTCATCGCCGCGATGATCGCGATCCGCGACGAAATCCGTGCCGTCGAGGAAGGCCGCGCCGACCGCGAGGACAACCCGCTGCGTCACGCCCCGCACACGGCGGCCGTCGTCACCGCGAACGAATGGCCGCACGCGTACTCGCGCGAGCAGGCTGCGTACCCGGTCGCATCGCTGGGCACGAACAAGTACTGGCCGCCGGTCGGCCGCGCGGACAACGTCTACGGCGACCGCAACCTGTTCTGCTCGTGCGTGCCGATGTCGGAATACGCATAACGCGCGCCAGGCCAGGAGCCGCCCGATGGTGACCGCACCGCACGCAACCCGGAGTTGCGTGCGGTTTTTTTGTTCGCCGCTCGAACCGGTTCACGTTCGCCCGCCAATCCGGCTAACATCACACGCGATCCAGCCAATGAAGGAGTTCCGCATGGTGCGTCCGATGTTTCCGGGCCATGGTGCAATGCAAAGGCGGCCGCGTGCGCGCCGCTTCGTGCCGATGCTCGTCGCGTCGCTGTCGTTCGCCGCTGCCGGCCTCGGCGCGGCCGGCAGCGCGCGCGCGGCGATGAATTTCTGCGCGGCGCCGGCACTGCAGGCGAGCGAGACGACCCAGGCCGAGCCGGGCGTCCAGGCGCTGATCCGCAGCGTCGACGCGCGCATCGGCGAGCAGCCGAAGGCGATGGCGCGGGTGCACACCGAGGGCACGCTGCCGCACGAAGGCATCTACGACCAGAGCGCCGCCGCGCTGAAGGATCTCGACCTGATGCGCGACGCGGCACTCGCGTGGCGCGTGACGAACGCGCCGCGCTACCTGCAGCTCGTCGACCGCTTCCTGTCCGCGTGGGTCGCGACCTACCAGCCGAGTTTCAACCCGATCGACGAGACGCGTTTCGACAGCCTGATCGTCGCGTACGACATGACCGCGAGCGCGCTGCCGGTGAAGACCCGCAACGCGACGGCCGCGTTCATCGCGAAGCTCGGCGCCGGCTATGTCGCGCAGATCGACGCGCAGAAGCGCCCGCTCACCGGCACCTGGCGCAACAACTGGCAGAGCCACCGGATCAAGCTGATCGCGCTGTCCGCGTTCACGCTCGGTGATCGCAAGATGATGAACGCCGCGCAGCGGCTGTTCGTCGAGCATCTCGCCGACAACATCGGCCCGGACGGCAAGACCTGGGATTTCGAGGAACGCGATGCGCTGCACTACGCGGTCTACGACCTGCAGCCGCTGGTGACGGCCGCGCTCGCCGCGCGCCGCTTCAACCGCAACTGGCTGCGCGAACGGGGCGCGAACGGCGCGACGCTCGCGGTCGCGCTCGATTGGCTCGTGCCGTACGCGCTCGGCGAGAAGACACACGAGGAATTCGTGAATTCGCCGGTGCCGTTCGACGCGAAGCGCCGCGAGGCCGGCCTGCCGGGCTACACGGGGCAGTGGGACCCGAAAAACGCCACCGAACTCTTTCATCTGGCCGCGCGGCTCGACGGGCGCTATGCCCGCGTCGCGCAACAGCTTTCCCCAACGCCGCCCGCATGGCTCGCCGCGTGCCTGCCATTACAGGCGCGCTAGCATTATTCTTAAAGCAAGGCAGGAATCAACATGGCAGTCAGCGTCTTTGACCTCTTCAAGATCGGTATCGGTCCGTCCAGTTCGCATACGGTCGGACCGATGCGCGCGGCGCTGATGTTCGTCCAGGGCCTCGAGCGCGACGGACAACTCGACGCCACGGCGCACGTGAAAGTCGAGCTGTACGGCTCGCTCGGCGCAACCGGCAAGGGCCACGGCACCGACCGCGGCGTGATGCTCGGCCTGCTCGGCGACGCACCCGACACCGTCGATCCCGACACGATCGACGCGCGGCTGGAAGACGTCCGTAAATCGAAGCAGCTCGCGCTGCTCGGCACGCATCCGGTGCCGTTCGTGCTGAAGGAGAACATCGCGTTCTACCGCCAGGCGCTGCCCGAGCATCCGAACGGCATGAAACTGCGCGCGTCCGACGCGAGCGGCAACGTGCTGGTCGAGCGCACCTACCTGTCGGTCGGCGGCGGCTTCGTCGTGACCGCCGGCGCACCGAACACGAAGGTGCTGAGCGCGGCCGAGCAGATGACGCACCCGTTCCGCACCGGCAACGAGCTGCTCGCGCTGACCGAGTCGACCGGCAAGTCGATCGCGCAACTGATGTGGGAAAACGAGCGCGCGTGGCACACCGAGGAAGAGACGCGCGACGGCCTGCTGAAGATCTGGGCCGTGATGCAGTCGTGCGTGTCGCGCGGCTGCGGGATCGGCAACCCGGAAGCCGACGGCAACCTGCCTGGCCCGTTCCAGGTCAAGCGCCGCGCGCCGCAGCTGTACCGCACGCTGACGGGCAGCCCGGAGCGCGCGCTGCAGGATCCGCTGTCGATGATCGACTGGATCAACCTGTACGCGATCGCCGTCAACGAGGAAAACGCGGCCGGCGGCCGGGTCGTTACCGCGCCGACCAACGGTGCGGCCGGCATCATCCCGGCCGTGCTGCACTACTACACGCGCTTCACGCCCGGTGCGAACGAACAGGGCGTGATCGACTTCCTGCTGACGGCCGCCGCGATCGGCATTCTTTACAAGCTCAACGCGTCGATCTCGGGCGCGGAAGTCGGCTGCCAGGGCGAAGTGGGCGTCGCATGCTCGATGGCGGCCGGCGCGCTCGCTGCCGTGCTCGGCGGCACGCCGCAGCAGGTCGAGAACGCGGCCGAAATCGGGATGGAACACAACCTCGGCCTCACCTGCGACCCGGTCGGCGGGATGGTGCAGATCCCGTGCATCGAGCGCAACGCGATGGCATCGGTGAAGGCGGTCAACGCGGCGCGCATGGCGCTGCGCGGCGACGGCTCGCACTATGTGTCGCTCGACTCCGTGATCAAGACGATGCGCGAGACGGGGGCCGACATGAAGACGAAGTACAAGGAAACGTCGCGCGGCGGGCTGGCGGTCAATATCGTCGAGTGCTGATGCCGGACCGGTGGTCGCGCGGGACGGAACGATCTCCCGCATGACCGCCGGACACACTACCCGACATCAATCGTCCAGCCAGTTCTCCAGCCGCAATCCCGGATAGCTGTCGAAATCCCGCTCGTTGTTGGTCACGAGGACGACATCGAGCGACACCGCATGCGCGGCGATCAGCTTGTCGAGGTGATCCTTCTTCCGCTCGCAGGTTACCTCGCGGACCGGGCCGTACGCTTGCGCAGCCGCGACGTCGAACGGTGCGACCGGAATGTCGTCGATCAGCGCGGCAAGATTGCCGCGCTCCCGCTCAGGGCTCGCGCACGTCGTGACGCCGCACTCGAGCTCAGCGTACGTGATCGCCGACATCACGACGTCCCCCGTGTAGCACTGCGCAAATCGCCTCGCAACCTGCTCCGGCTGATTCTTCATCAGGTAGAGGCACATGTTGGTGTCGAGCATGTAGCGCGGCATCACAAACCCTCGCGTTCGGCCTGCTCGTGGTCATCACGCCCTTCAGCCATGAAATCCGGCCCGAATTTCGCGAATTTCTCGAGGATGCCGGTCAACGGCCGCCGCGCCGGCCGAATGCGGATTTCGTCACCGATGCGCTCGATTTCCAGTTCGATATCGCTACGTTCATAGGCCAAGTCGGCAGGAATTCGCACGGCCTGCGAGTTGCCGTTCCGAAATACCCTCGTCGTATGCATGTCGCCCCCAACATCCGGATGTACTGTGGATGTACAGCATATCCGCTTGGCCGACGATGTAAATCCATGTGTGTACATGCGCGCTCACCTCGGTATCGACTCGAAAGCGAACGCCGGCACGCCGTTCTGCTCACCCCATCCGCTGCGCCTACGGCAAGCTGGCCGCTTCGACATTCGTAGCGCTCGATTTTTCAGCGTCGGAGGCGCTCGCACAAGCTGGCCGTTCGGCCGAACTCGAAGCGCGTGCCCCGAATCCTGCGTGCTCCGACACTTTTCACCGGCCGGCGTACCGGCGGCCGGCCAACGGGCGTAAGCTGTACGTCCCGCTACCCAGGGAGACGGCAGCCCATGTCGCATTCCAAGGATCTCGAGCAGGGCGCCACCACCGGCGCACGACTGCTCGTCGATGCGTTGCTCGCCAATCACGTCGAACGCGTGTTCTGCGTGCCGGGCGAGAGTTTCCTCGCCGTACTCGATGCGCTGGCGGACGACACCGCGCGCATCCAGACGGTCGTCTGCCGCCACGAGGCGGCCGCCGCGAACATGGCCGAGGCCGTCGGCAAGCTGACCGGGCGGCCCGGCATCGCGTTCGTCACGCGCGGGCCCGGCGCGACCCATGCGTCGATCGGCGTGCACACCGCGTTCCAGGATTCGACGCCGATGATCCTGTTCGTCGGCCAGTGCGCGCGCGAACACCTCGACCGCGAAGCCTTCCAGGAAATCGACTACCGGCGGATGTTCGGCCAGATGGCGAAATGGGTCGCGCAGATCGACGATCCGCGCCGCATCCCCGAATACCTGAGCCATGCGTTCCACGTCGCGACGTCCGGCCGCCCCGGCCCGGTCGTGCTCGCGCTGCCGGAAGACGTGCTGTCCGAAGCGTGCGCGCCGCAACCCGTCGTGCCGGCCGCGAAACGCGTCGCGGCCGCACCGTCGGCCGCGCAGATCGACGAGCTGCGCGAACGGCTCGCGCGCGCCGAGCGGCCGTTCGCGATCGTCGGCGGCAGTGGCTGGACACCCGACGCGTGCGCGAACCTGCGCACCTTCGTCGAGCGCTGGCAGTTGCCGGTCGCGTGCGCGTTCCGTTACCAGGACACGATCGACAACGCGCACCCGAACTACGCGGGCGACGTCGGGCTCGGGATCAACCCCGCGCTCGCGAAGCGCATCCGCGACGCCGACCTGCTGCTCGTGATCGGGCCGCGTCTCGGCGAAGCGACGACCGCCGGCTACACGCTGCTCGACATCCCGAAGACCCGCCAGACGCTGATCCACGTGCACCAGGGCGCGGACGAGCTCGGCCGCGTGTATGCGGCCGACCTGCCGATCGTGTCCGGGATGCCCGAGATCGCCGCACCGCTCGCCGCGCTCGAGCCGCCCGCGCACCCCGTGTGGGCCGGCGCCGCTGCCGACGCGCACCGCGCGTATCGCGAATGGCATGCGCCGCTGCCGATGCCCGGCGACGTCCAGCTCGGCGACGTGATGGTGCAGTTACGCGAGCGCCTGCCGCACGACGCGATCCTCACCAACGGCGCAGGCAACTATGCGATCTGGCTGCATCGCCACTTCGCGTACCGGCACTTCCGCTCGCAGCTCGCGCCGACCAGTGGCGCGATGGGCTACGGCGTGCCGGCCGCGCTTGCCGCGAAGTCGCTGTACCCGTCGCGCGCCGTCGTCGCGTTCGCGGGCGACGGCTGCTTCATGATGGCCGGCAACGAACTCGCGACCGCAATGCAGTACGGGCTGAACATCGTCGTGATCGTCGTCAACAACGGTCATTTCGGTACGATCCGCATGCATCAGGAACGCAACTATCCGGGGCGCGTGCACGGAACGGGGCTCACGAACCCCGATTTCGCCGCGTATGCGCGCGCGTTCGGCGCACATGGCGAAACCGTCGAGCGCACCGCCGATTTCGCGCCCGCGCTCGAACGCGCGCTGACCTGCGGGCTGCCCGCGCTGATCGAGATCCGCATCCCGCAGGACGCCAGCACACCGGCCGCGACGCTCGAACAGATCCGCGAACAGGGGCGCCGCGCGCGCGGCGGATGACGGTGGACACGCGCACCGCGCCGCCCGCCGTCGCGCTGTCGCACGACGACGCGCTCATGCTCCCCGGCACGCTGCTCGCACCGGACGGCACGCTCGTCGCGCCTTACGACCTCGAGCACGGCGGTGCGCGTGCCGTCGGCCACGTGCCGGCCGCGCCCGCGTGCGGCCTGCTTCACGCCGCGCACCGGCCGTTCCGGCTCGACTATGACCGCGCACGGCACGTGCACGTGATCAACGGGATGGGCGTCACGCTCGGCGATTCTGTGATCGGGCTCACCGCCCTCGCCGCGCTGCGCGCCGCCCACCCGGGCCTGCGCTTCACGCTGTACCGGCCGGCCCGCGCACCGCGCTATGTCGAGGCGCTGTATGCCCTCGCGACCGACCTCGTCGCGCCGTCGCGCACGCTGCCGTACCCCGCCGACGCGCTGCCTGCTGACGCGCCGTGCATCGACGTCGGCAATCACCTGTACTGGCCCGCATTCGCGCGGCTGCCGATGATCGATTTCTTCCTCGACGCGCTCGGCGTGGAACCCGCGTCGGTGCCGGCGTCGGCCAAGCGCAACCGCTGGCTCGCGCGGCTGCCGCTGCCTGCGTTGCCTGCGCAATGGCGGCGTCCGTACGTGCTGTTCTGCCCGACCGCGAGCACCGCGTTGCGCAGCGTGCCGCCGGCGCTGCAGGCAACGTTCGTCGAGCAGCTCGCGCAGCGCTACGGATTGCCGGTGGCCGGGTTCGGGCCGGTTGCGCATCCCGCGTATCTTGACGTGAGCGCCGATGCGGCCGGCGATACGGCCCGCTTCATGGCATGGGTCAAGGGCGCCAGCCTGCTGTTCGCGCCCGACACGGCCGCGCTGCATCTCGCCGACGGTTTCGACGTGCCGACGCTCGCGTGCTTCACGACGATCGCGCCGGCGCTGCGCGTGCGCGACTATCCGCATTGCGTGCCGGTCGCGCTCGACGTGCCCGCCGAATTGCGCGGGCTGCATCGCAGCGAGCGGCCGGCCGATCTTGCGGCGGTCGAAGCCGCCTATCGCGCGATCGACTGGGATGCGCTGGCGTGGCCCGCACCGCGCGAGGCGGCGGCTACGACCGAATAGGGAAACAGGGTGTAGCGGCCAGTTGCGCAGCCGAAAGCGTAACTGCGCGTACGTGCCGCCTGAGCCTGAGCCTGAGCCTGAGCCGGTGCCGGTTCCTGAGTCGGCGTCGAAGCCAGAACCGCGTCGACTACCACCCCGCGCTCACCCCACCGCCACCATCACCGCGCGATCGCGAAGCGTCTCCGACGGCCGCTTGCCGAACAGCCGCCGGTAATCCGTCGCGAACTGGCTGAGATGCCAGAAGCCCCACGCCTCCGCCACGTCCTGCACCGAACCGGCCGAGCGGCCGCACAGATCGCGCCGCGCACCGTTCAGCCGCAGCGTGCGCAGGTAGGTCGCGGGCGCCATGCCGAGCACGTCCTGGAAGCAGTACTGCAGCGTGCGCCGGCTCACGAGCAACTGCTCGCACAGCTCGGGCACGCCGACCGGGCGCGTGCGGTGCGCGAGCACGTAGTCGCGCGCCTGTTCGACGATCCAGCGGCGCATCGACGGCGCACGGCCGGCGTCGTCGTCGGCCGGTTGCGCGCACACGTCGAACAGCGCGGCCAGCACTTCGGCCTGCAGGTCGTCGCGCTGTGCGTCGGCCAGCGGGCCGGCCATCGCCACGGCACCATCAAGCCGGCGGCCGAGCAACGCGCACAGGCGCGCGAGCCGCGCATCGCCGACCTGCATCACGCGCTGCGTGAACAGCCGTTCGTCGAGCGCGTGGCGCTCGACCTCCTCCGCATAGCGGCGCAGCACGTCGCCGCGCACGACCACGCCGTAGATCGAGAACTGCGCGGGCGTCACCAGCTCGAATTCGACGTTGCCGGGCCGGAACGCGAGCGCGCCGGGCCCGATGCGGCACGCGTCGACGCGCGCGGTGCCGTCGCACACGAGCGGGATGCCGAACCAGTACGCATCGCCGCGCACCTCGCACGCCTGGCGCAGCAGGTGGCTCGTCGATTCGCGAAACAGCTTCATCGTGTCGAGCGGCAGCTCGGTCAGCGTGCCGACGAAACGGCCGGCCGCGAGCTGGTCGTAGGTCTGCCGCCAGCCGATCAGGTTGCGTGCCTGCTCGTCGGCGTCATGCGCGACGCTGACGACCGCCTGCCCGGCCAGCGCATCGTCGCCCTGCGCGTTGCGCCGCGTGTCTTCGGCCGTCGGTTCTTCGCTGCACGCCACGTGTTGGTCCATCGTGTCCTCCTTCACCTGCCTGGAACCGCGCCTGTCACGCAAGTCCCGTGCCGAACCGTGCACGACCCGCGCAAAGCCCGTGATTCGACGCTGCGCGGCACGGGCGCGCCATGCGGGCATGCCCGAGCGCCTTGTCGCACGCACCCCGCCGGTGCGGCACGCGCCGCGCCGGCGCATCCGGTACGCGTCGCCCGCCCGGCAATGCGCGGCGGCCGGCTAGCCACCGTTCGCGGGCCGCAACCGCACGACCCGCGTGCCGCAATTGCCGTATGCCTGCGTCACCGCCAGCTCGACGATCGCGCTGTCGGCCGACCACGGCGCCGCGTCCGCCTCGGACAGATCCGTGCGCAGCGTCGCGCGCCCGTTGATCCGGTAGCGGATGCCGCGCAGGAAATCGACGAACAGCAGCCCGACGCCGCTGCCGTCACACTGCGCCGCATCGATCCGGCCGCCAGCGCCCGTGCCGTACACCGGCAGCGCGAAGCGCAGCGTCTTCGTGTCGATCACGCGCACGACCGGCAACAGGTCGCCGTTCGCGTCGCGCCGGCTCTGCACGATGTCGCAGGTCACGCCCACCGGCCCGCCGCACGCGGTGCCGACGAACATGAACGGCTGCGTCTCGATGAACTGCCGCACGCCGATGCTCAGCCGCGTCGTCACGACATCGCTCATCCGCTCGGCTTCGTCGGCAACGCCGAAGCGGCGATGCGCGTCGAGTTCGCCCGCGTGGAACACGGGATGGCGCGGACAGGATCGGGGCGGTTCTGACATGGGTTTTGCGTCCGTCGCGCCGGCTCAAGCTACCGCTGCAAACCGACGGTAGTCGGTATCGTTTCCGGCGAAAGCCGCGACGATGCACGGCCGATGCCGGGTTGCGAGTGCGAATGGGCGGAAGCGGCGAACCGCCGGATCACCGGTCGGCCGCGCGGCACGCATCCGCGCACCATCGTCGGCCAGGCAGCCACCATCGCCCGGCACGACACGCGTTCGACGACTCTCCGGTAGCCGAAACTTCGCCGCTCGAGGCGGCGCCCCGACCGGCCGGCGCATCCCACCGCCGACCGGCCATGGCGCCTACGCGCGGATCAGAAGAACCCGAGCGCCTCGGCCTGATAGCTCACCAGCAGGCACTTCGTCTGCTGATAGTTCGACAGCGCCATCTTGTGCGTCTCGCGGCCGATCCCCGACTGCTTGTAGCCACCGAACGCCGCGTGCGCGGGGTACAGGTGGTAGCAGTTGGTCCACACGCGACCGGCCTCGACCTCGCGGCCCATCCGGTACGCACGCGTGCCGTTGCGCGTCCACACGCCGGCGCCGAGCCCGTAGAACGTGTCGTTCGCGAGTTCGATCGCGTCCTGCTCGTCCTTGAACGTCATCACCGAAGCGACCGGCCCGAAGATCTCTTCCTGGAACACGCGCATCTTGTTGTTGCCGAGCAGCATCGTCGGTTTCACGTAGTAGCCCGTGCCGAGTTCCGCCGCCGGCGCCGTGCGCTCGCCGCCGGTCAGGCATTGCGCTCCCTCGTCGCGGCCAATGTCGATGTACGACAGGATCTTGTCGAGCTGCTGCTGCGACGCCTGCGCGCCGATCATCGTCTGCAGGTCGAGCGGGTGGCCGGCCTTGATGCGCTCGACACGCGCCACCGCCTTCTCGATGAACTTCTCGTAGATCGATTCCTGGATCAGGATCCGCGACGGGCACGTGCACACTTCGCCCTGGTTCAGCGCGAACATCGCGAGCCCTTCGAGCGCCTTGTCGAGGAACGCGTCGTCCTGGTCGAGCACGTCGGCGAAGAAGATGTTCGGGCTCTTGCCGCCCAGTTCGACCGTCGACGGGATCAGGTTGTCGGCCGCCGCGCGCAGGATGTGCTTGCCGACCGGCGTCGAGCCCGTGAATGCGATCTTCGCGATCCGCTTGCTGGTCGCAAGCGCTTCGCCCGCTTCCTTGCCGAAGCCGTTCACGATGTTGAGCGTGCCGGCCGGGAACAGGTCGCCGATCAGTTCCATCAGCACAAGCACCGACGCGGGCGTCTGCTCGGCCGGCTTCATCACCACGCAGCAGCCGGCCGCGAGTGCCGGTGCGAGCTTCCATGCGGCCATCAGCAGCGGGAAGTTCCACGGGATGATCTGGCCGACGACGCCGAGCGGCTCGTGGAAGTGGTACGCGACGGTGTTGTCGTCGATTTCGGAGATGCCGCCTTCCTGCGCGCGGATGCAGCCCGCGAAGTAGCGGAAGTGGTCGATCGCGAGCGGCAGGTCGGCCGCCATCGTCTCGCGTAGCGGCTTGCCGTTGTCGATCGTCTCGGCCACGGCCAGCAGCTTCAGGTTCTTTTCCATCCGGTCGGCAGCGGCAAGCAGCAGGTTCGCGCGCTCGGCCACCGACGTCTTGCCCCACTTGCGGCGCGCAGCATGCGCGGCGTCCAGCGCCAGCTCGATGTCGTCGGCACCCGAGCGCGGCACGCGGCAGAACGGCTTGCCGTTGATCGGCGACACGTTCTCGAAATACTCGCCCTTCACCGGCGGAACCCACTTGCCGCCGATGTAGTTGTCGTATTGCTGACGGTACGGGTATTCGACGTCGAGGCCCAGTTGCTTCAGGTCAAACGGGTTCATACATGTCTCCTGTTCATCGTGCTTGTGTGAGTACAGCGCCGGTTGGATTGCGCTGCACCCGTTTACGCAACATGCGTGCCAAACAGGACGAAAGCACGGCGACCGCGGCCGGCCCGCGTGCGCACCGTGCCGTGTTCACCGACGCAGCGCGGCGGGTGTGTCGATTCTGAACAGCGTGGCTGCGCAGTGGCCGGGCCGGTGTTCGAAATTTCCACAGTGCGCAGGCGTGCCTGCGTGCGGATGCCGGCAGCGACGCGTGGCATGTCGCTTGCGTGCGCATCACGCATTCCCACGCAACGGCGTGTACGCCAACCGACACCATGAACGACTGCGGCCCCCTGACCGACGACGCCATTGCGTTCATCCGCGAGCAGGCGTTCCTGATCGTCGCGACCGCCGACGCGGCCGGCAACAGCGACTGCTCGTACCGCGGCCGCCAGCCACGCGCCGACGGTTCGTTCGAGCCGCTCGTCGACCTGCCCGACCGCCGCACGCTCGTGCTGCCCGACTTCGCGGGCAACAACCTGTTCAACACGATCGGCAACCTGCTCGTGAATCCGGCGATCGCCCTGCTGTTCGTCGACTTCGTGCGCCAGACGACCTGGCTCGTGCAGGGCCGCGCGACGATCGACGAGGCGGCGGGAAGCCGTGCGCATCTGTGGCCCGATGCGCGGCGCTATGTGGTGGTTGAAGTGGAACGGGCGCAGGTACGGGCGGATGCGGCGCTGCCGCCGCTGGTGCTGGCGTGATGCGCGTGTGCCGCACCCATCCAGCGGCGATGGGGAGCGGCAACCGAAGCGATGGTGGCGCTCCGTCACCGACCTAGCCATCGAAAGATGCGCCGCAACCTGACATCAAGCAGCCAGTATTGCCTAAGAAATCCGGCAGAGCACAGTTGGCCTGATGGCAGTAAATCAACGTTGCCCCGCCAAGAAGTCATGTCGTCGTAAATTTTCGGACCTGTCTCATGGACATGAGACGCCTCGATAGCGAACCTCTTGCTTTAAAGAATCCGTGACACCCCGGCGGGTGCCATGGGTTTCACATCGCACTTTCACATCGCTCGTCATCGTGCACGGCTGGAACCAACGGTCGCACACATGACGTACCGACGTGGGGGATACGCATGGTTGCGTGTCTTCGGTTCGGAGAACTATCGCAATGCTGCAACCAACCCGGTTGTCCTTTACCTTCGCTGCTGGCGACGAGTCATTCGAGGTCGTCGAGTTCACGCTGCATGAGGGGTTGTCCGAGACCTTTCGCCTGGAGGTCGAACTGGCCAGTGCCAATCCTGCCATCGACTTTGGTCAGATACTGGATCGCATTGGCCTGCTCACGATCTGGCAGGGTGGCCAGCCCGTGCGCTATGTGCATGGCGCGGTTTCGTCGTTCGTTCAGGGCGATACCGGTTTTCGACGTACTCGCTATTCGGCGGTGGTCGAGCCGCGCCTCGCACGCCTCAAGCTCTCGTCCGACTGGCGGATCTTCCAGACCCTGCGCGTGACCGAGATCGCAGTCGCCGTTCTCAAGGCCCATGGCCTGACGATGGACTACGAGCAACGCGCCACCAACGAACACCTTGCCCGCGAGTATTGCGTGCAGGCTGGTGATACCGACTACGACTTCGTCGAACGCATCCTGCGCGAGGAAGGTTTTTTCTACGCGTTCCAGCACGGCAAAGAGGGGCACCGGCTGATTCACTGCGATCGGCTGTTCATCTTCGGCCGTCTTGACGGCGAGCCGGTGATCTACAACCCGACGCCGGGCGGCGATCAGCCACAACCCAGCCTACGGACCTTCGCTTACACCGAGAACGTGCGTACTGCGCGCCAGGTGCAGCGCGACTACACGTTCAAGAATCCGCGCTTCAACCACGAGTATCCGCGTGACGGCACGGACCTAGATCATCAGGGTCGAGGCTACGCACGCTATGACTACCCGGGCCGATATAAACACGAAGCCAGCGGCAAGGCGTTCACTCACGATCGTCTGCGCGGCCACCGGCGCGATGCACGCGTGGCGTTCGTCAGTGGCGACGACGCGCTCTTGCAGCCGGGCATTGCTTTCGCGCTCACGGGCCACCCACGCGAGGACATGAACCGGAGTTGGCGTCCGGTGAGCCTGGTGCATCACGGCAAGCAACACACCAGTCAGGCGGAAGAAAGCGCCGACGCACAACACGGCACGTACTACAGCTACGAAGCGGTACTGGTGCCGGATGATGCCGAATGGCGCGCTGAACCGCTGCCCCACCCGCGCATCGATGGCCCACAGCCGGCGGTGGTTGTGGGCCCGGAGGGTGAAGAGATCTACACCGACGAGCACGGCCGAGTGAAGGCGCAGTTTCCGTGGGATCGTCAGGGCCGGCACGACGAGCACAGCTCCTGCTGGATCCGCGTCGCGCAGAACTGGGCGGGGGCGCTGTGGGGCCATATGGCGATCCCGCGCATTGGGCAAGAGGTGATCGTCGACTTCTTCGACGGTGATCCGGACCAACCGGTCATCACTGGTCGCACCTACAACCGCTTGCAGCTACCGCCGTACGAACTGCCGCGGCACAAGACGCGGATGACGATCAAGAGTCAGACGCACAAGGGCGAAGGGTTCAACGAGCTGCGTTTCGAGGACGAAGCAGGACAGGAAGAGATCTATGTCCACGCGCAGCGCGACCAGAACATCCACGTCAACCACGACGAAACCACCTTCGTCGGTCATGACCGCAGCGAGCAGGTCGAACACGACGAGACCATTGCGATCGGCAACGACCGCAAGGAGACGGTGGGGCACGACGAACAGGTCACGATCGGGCGGGATCGCCGACACGACATCGGCCAGGACGACTTTCTGACCATCGGCCGCAATCACACCATCACAACCGCGAAAGACCGCACCGAAGAGGTAGGCAATAGCCGCCGCGACAAGACGGCTGCCAACCATACGGTGGACATCGGCGGACACCTGGAGCAGCGCGTACAAGGCAGGGTGGAGGTCGAGGCCGGGCAAGCCATCCAGCATCGCACCAAGGTCTACGAAATTCGCGCGGCCGAGGCCGTCGTCCTCAAAGGTTCCGGCGGGACTGTGCGCATCGACAGCAGCGGCATCACGCTGGATGGCGTGGCGATTCGCGTGAAGGGGCCGATGAGCCAGCAGCCGGCTGGCAGCAAAAATGCCATCAGCATTGCTGGAATGGCGCGCCAGGGCCGTGCAATCAACCCGTTGTGTGCGATGCGGGATGACGGCAGTTGTCCGCTCCAGCCATGCCCCTGCGGCCGGAATGGATGAGCCTCATGAAGACGATGCTGAACGGTGCAGAGGAAGCGAGGGCGCTCACCTGCTCGCGACCGAGCTTTTTCCTTGTCGTGGATGGTGGGCTGGATAGCGGCATGGAGGACAAAGTCCTTGCCTTCGACACATCGTCACGCCGCGAGTGGATCTATTCCGATACCGAGTACTGGCAGCAAGAGCGCGACGGCCCGTTGCTCATCCAGGCCAAACCCGAATCGGCGCTACTTTCCGCGATGTTGCATGACTGGTCCGAGCTGCATTGGGGAGGCATTCTCCAATCGGACGAACATTTCACCGTGGTGCTTCAGCACTTACGCATGCTACGTCACGCTCGGATGCCCGACGGCAACCTCGCTCTACTGCGCGCGCACGAGCCTCGTGCGTTGCGCGGATTGGTCGAAGGTTTGTCGGATGACGAGCAGGACTGCTTGCTTGGGCCGATTCAGAGCTGGATCTGGTGTGAGTGGAATGAAGGTCGTGGCGATTGGTACCGGCTCGCGCGCCGATCAGGAATTTCGGCACCACCTGCTGCGGCACCCTTCGTTCTAACAGAAAGCGTGATTCGCGCGCTCGACGCCCAGCGCGTCGACTACAGCTATCGCGGTTGGGTTCGCCGGCTTCGGAACGAGAGAATCCCCGCACTGGATGCGTTGGACGATGACCATCTCTCGCAGGCCGTCAACATCCAGGTCAGCCACGCCGTGACCTTGGGTTTCGTCAATGACGAAGACCTTTGGGCCTATCTGAATCTCTTTTTCCACCATCCCCGGCGCCTGCATGATCCGGATAACGTGTTGACACACCTGCTCAATGCAACCGATCAACCCGCCTGGCGGCGCCTGATGCAAATCAACGATCTGCTAGCGAAGGAAACGGCATGACGGTTATCGCCAAGACACCCCAGGAAATCGCTGCCGGCATCGCCAGCCAATCGGCACATGGCGCGCATAGCTGCAATAAAGTCATCCCGTTTTTTCCACTCCGTTATGCGGTCGCGCCTGCCGAGAAGGGAGGTTTTGCCTACCATCACCCGAACCTCGAGAAGGGCTTTCCCGCGCTCGACGGATATCAGTACGTGCTGCGCGCATTACGCGATGACGATGGCTACCTGTACATCTTCGATCCGGACAATCGCGAGCAGATCATTTGCTTCGTTTATCGCAGTCCTGACGGCGACACCAACGGCGGAGAACGGCGGCCTGCGCAGTTTCAACGTCTGCAACTCGACAAGAAATTCAACGCCACCGAGTTGATCGGCGCGCCTCTGCCGTTTGCCTACATTCCCGCTTACGATCACACCCCCAAGCAAGTAGTCATTTGGTTTGCAGACGTCCTCCTTAGTCCAGCCAAGCTCAGTGCGTTTCGGGGCGACATGAGGGGCATACGTACCACGCTAGGCACAACAATCGACTTGAAGCCTTGGTTGCAGGCCTTCGAAGGGGGAAAGGTCCCCGGCACTGCTCCCTCGGTCAAACACACACTGCGTCTGGAGGACACGGCTGAACAACAGCCTGTCGGATTGAATGGCAAAGAGGTCGGTTGGTCCGAATATAGAGTCGGCGCCAGATTGCCCAGCAGCGCTGCGCTACAAATGGCTCAAGGACCGGGTAGCGCCCGGCTGGTGGTGGCTCTGCACGACCCGGTAGGGATGGCAAGTGAACTCAACCATCGCATCGAAGCCGTGCTCACGAAATGGCACGACTACAACAAGGACGCGGCCCGGCTACTCTGGGTGAGTGAAGCCATTGATGCGCTTGGCGCAAACCTCGCACGCGAAACGGAATTGGAAGCGTTCTCCAACGACGTAGTGGGAAGTGCGTTACCGCCTGGTACGGGGGGAGGCGCTGCCAACTCGGCGCGCGACGCGGCCTACCGAAAGGGCTTGGCTGCCAAACGGAAACTCTACCGTGACAACTTGAACGAGAGCGCTCGCAATGAGTTCCTGGAGAAGGACGCGCCGAGCGTGGCCCACTATCAGCGGCAACTGGACGCTGCCGCCGCGAACTTGTTGCCGTGGGGTGCCACTTACACAGGGCCGGGTGCCCTGATAACCACGGTGCGTGACCTCTATGACTGGAAGAATGCTTCCAATTTCGTGGCAGGACGTGGCGCCTTCGTACGCACGCTCTACGGGCTCGTTTGCTCCACTGCCGGCACACAGCAACTTGCCGAGCAATTGACTTCAGATGGACCGCGCGACGGCACCCTGTTCGCCCTGGCTCTCAAGGGATACCCGAAAGCCGACACTTGGAGCGCGACGCGGCAGTTGATGGAGACCACGACTGATCAGTTGATCACAAAGGCACTCAACGAACTGAATGCCGTTATCAAGGACATCCAGCCTGATGCTGCCTCCCGGCAACTGACGGCCATGACTCTGCTGGCATTGATGAGAGGGAAGTCGCCGGTCACGCCCAATGCCCTTTGGAATACCCGCTACGTCTCCCTATTTGAAGTGGCCGAGGGCGTGATCGCACATCCGGAGCAAGTCGCAACCAAAGAAGTACCATCGCGCTTGCGTCGTGAAGCGGGGCTCAAAGGCAAGGTCAACTTCCGTTTGAGCCCGTTGGCCCAAGGCATGAAGGAACACATCACCGTCATGCGCCTGTCGGCTGCGCTTGGTGAGGCCGATCAGGCCCGACTGCGCGAACTCGTGCCGAAGCTCACCCCCAGGTTGTCACTCTGGCACGGAGCAAAACTGGGGCTTGGCGGCCTTGGCGTACTCAGCTCCATCACGAATACGGGCACTGCTCTCAGCCAGCTTGGGCAGCCGGATCAGACCGCTTTGGTCAACAGCCTCAACGTCACCGGCAGCCTGCTCGGCATCGGCGGTGCACAGCGTGGCCTGTTGTCGGCGGTGTTGACCCGGCAGCGCGATCTGGCGTTACTGGCTGGCAAGGCCTCTCGGGCCGAGGAACTGACCAGATTGGCCGACCGAGCAGATCGTTGGGCTATTAGCTTGGCCGCTGGTGCGTCGCTGGCCATCGCACTGAAAGATTTCAGTCAAACCAACAAGCAGGGACCAAACGAAAGAGCAATCTCGAAGATCGGTATAGCGTTGCAAGCGACCTCCGCTGTCGCGGGTTTTGGCTACATTGGGGCTAAGTTGTGGACCCTGAGGTCAACCGGGTTAGGCGGAAAGCTTGCACTACAAGCAATTGGACGAGCTGCCGTCTTTAATGCAGCGGAACGGGCCGCGCTTTGGTTTGTCGATGCACCAGTGGCGCTCGTGATTACAGCGTTGCAACTCGCCTACACGTGGAACCAGACACGTGTGGACAAAGCCAAGGTCGCCGATTGGATCAAACAGAGTTGCCTGGGTCTCGCACCTACGCATAGCAGCGCGGAGGAACAACAAAAGTATTACGAAATGTTCCTCAAGCCCCAGGTCGACACCGACTACAAGTTAGGAAACATCGCGCTGGAAGCTGTCTTTCCCGCGAGCCGCCTCGAGCCCCGAGCACAACGCGATGTGGTAGTCGTGCTGCCCGGCTGGCAGCCACAGATCAGTGCCTATCACGTAACCCAGAAGGTGGTCTTTGGCCTGATGACCGAAAGCGCTTTCAACGATCCCGAAAAAATAGAGGTCAAGGGCGGCAACGGCTATCTCCGCCTCGAAGCTCGAAATTTGCTTGGCAATACCGTGGTGCTCTATTGGCCTAACGGTTTTACCCAGCCAGACCTCATGCTGGAGATGACGAACTAATGCCCGATCCGAAACCGACACTCACCTTCGAGGAAATGCTAGCCAGATTGAGGCGCCTACCGAAGTGGCAGCAGCTTCCGGATATTCGAGTTGCCATGTGGCCCGACCATGTGAGCTTTGTTGATGACCTATCCGACACTGACCAGTTCAATGACCGGTTTCTCGAGAGCCGTCTGATCGTTGGAAAAGCCGCTTTTGTGCTCTACCTGTTTTCAGGAGGCTTCTTTCTGAGTCTGGGAGTGACGATATGGGGGGGATACGATGAAATCCTCCGTAGGGTCGGGCTACCTAACGGAGGGTATGAGTTCAGTTGGACCTTTTTCATCTTTATGCTCTTTACGGCCATAGGCGGGTTCGTATTGCTACGGCAAGAAGGAGGGCAGGTGCGATTCAATCGGCAAGCCCAACTCGTGCATGTCTATGACGGGCCCAATAAGGCAACAACGTTGTCATGGCGGGAGGTTCACCCTTTTACTGAGTTCAGCACTTATGGCGATGGCAAGTTTGCGATCAAGCTGGTATTTCGCACCGGTTCGACTGATCTATCCGTGGCCCACGGTGCCTTCGACATCAGCGATGAGCTGTCGATGTCCGATAACCTTTCCCGTCTTGAATTCCTCCGTCGCTACATGGTGGAAGGATTGTCCGCTGTGCAGCCCGATCCAGAGCGCACTCGGTATAGGCCTAGCGGCTTCACCAAGCCCGTCACGCGGAGCGATGGCTTGTTCGAATTCCTGTTGGCCAATCTGATCGTTAGCCCAATTTACTACCTGGCTGGCGGACCCTTGATTGACCGCTATCTGACCCGCCGCGCCGCGCGAGCCCAATGGCCTGCGGAAGTGGAGCGCCTATGCGCACCTGGCGCAGACCTGAGCGGTTACGACACAACCCCCGTGGAGGCTCGCCGGGATGTGTTTTATCGCTTCAACGGTCAAGGCTTCGATCTGGTCAACCGCCAAGGCGACGTGGTGGGTTGATCTGGATCAGCACCATCAACCTGGCCAATGCAGTGAAGAAGTTGGGGACGGTGGACGGGTTGACCTTGACCAATCTGCTGCACGCCGACAGCAATGCAGGTGTTGTGGTCGCGAGCGGGTATGCGATGCAACGCGCGTTGTTCGCGGTGAAGGCACAGCGTGCTGTTCTGGCTGGCAACAAGAGTGCAGCCGATCTGGCACGAAACACAAGCGAGAAAACAGAACGCTTGATGATCGGATGGACGAGTGGTGCGGCCTTTATTGGAGGATTTAAGGCTACCCTCGATCAACGCAACCAGCACGGCAATGTACGTATCTATACGCTGATTGACGCCGGCATTCAATTTACAGAGGCAGGGTTCGGCGCAGCTTGGCTGTTCAGTACTCGTCCGCTACGGCAGCAATATGGCGGGAAATTGCTGGCAAGGTTGAGAGGTGGGCAAATTGGTTTGATCCTCTTTTCCGCCGATATCGCGCGCACGCTCTGGACTGGATATATGGAACAAGAGAAGGCCGAGCAGAGGGTCACCGATTGGCTTGATCAGTGCATGTGGGGAAATCATCCGAAATTCGACACGGCAGCCATAGAGCGCTTGGCGTTCATGCGGCTATCCAAGGAGCCGCGTATTGAGACGGACCTGCGAATAGCAGAGCGACTCAACAAAGCAGCAATTCCCGGCCTTGGACCAATCCTGACGAACCGTATGCCCGCACGCACGATAACCGTGGCTTTTCCGGGTTGGCTGCCACAAGCCAGTGCGTATGAGTTGACGCAACATCGGAACATCACTGCACAGGGTACGGAGCAAACCTTCAGCGATCCGTCCAGGGTTAAGCTGGTCGATGGCGTGGGCTACCTGAAATTCGATACGACGACGCTGATGGGCGACACCGTGGTGCGTTACTGGCCCAATGCCTTCAGCGATCCTGAGATGGCAATCCCGGTGAAGAACTGATGTTCGGCAAAAACAAGAAAACTCTGAGCTTCGAGGAGGGAATCTCGCAATGGCTAAATCGATCGGATATAGCACCGACGGAACCGGTGGATTTGGCGATGTGGGAAGGGGATGCCGAGTTTGAAAATGACATCAGCGATCGCAATCTCTTCAATGAGCGGTTTATCGAGACCCGCTTTGGGGACGGGGAGGCAAAGGACATCATATATTTACTATCAATGCAACACACAATTTTTGTTGTTGTAATGGTGGCAAGCGTATTCACTGGCGATTGGTTTTGGGAATTGCTGTTGATCTACCCGATCGTGAACATTCTTTTCTTTTGGGGGCTGTGGGCTCTTACAAAACCGTCTACACGTATTCGTTTCAATAGACAGGCACAGAGCGTGCACGTCGTCGACCGGGATGGTCAGACGATTACACTGCACTGGCGCGATGTACAGCCACTTTTCCGATTAATGCCCCCTGGGCGCATCAAGCTACAGCTGGCATTTCCCCCGCCGGATGGTGTCACCAGTTATGTCATTGATGGCGTGCTCTGGCTGAATGGCGAATTCGACGAACTCGACAGCTCGAACATCCGCACGGCCTCACTGCGTTTCGAGTTCATCCGCCGCTACATGGAGGAAGGACTCGACGCGATCCAGCCGACCGCCGACCTCGACGAGTATCGCAAACCGTCGCCGCCATCACGCCTGAATTCGTTCTACTGGCCCGGCCTCGGTCCGTTGATCGACCGATGGGCAAACTACCATCTCTCGAAGTTCCGCTGGCCGGAAGAGGTCGAGCGCTTGTGTGCGCCCAACGCAGACCTGTCAGGCTACGACACAACTCCCGTGGCATCGGATCGAATCATTTTCTATCGCTACGACGTCAGAGAGAAGAACTTCTACTTCTGTGATCGCGAGGGCCAACGCTTGTTTCCAAACACCGAAGACGACCATCAGGCAGCGACACCTTCGCCATTCGAGTTGAAGATCTGATGCTCACTCGCGCGACATCAGTAAATTCGATCGCCGATTGGGCGGTCGCCATCATCACGCTTGCGTGGGCAGGTTTCAGTCACGCTCATGACGTGCTCGACAGCGAGCGTGCACTGACTTTCGAGGCCCGCCGCCCACCAAGAAACGCAAACACCACCCCCGCACACAGCACGGTAACGACCGCCAGCCCGACCAACAACCGATCGAACGCATGCGTGTAACTCGCGAGCAGCGCCGCATA